>NZ_JABMCW010000151.1:0-12978 GCF_013179705.1 Pseudomonas sp. CM25
GCACGCCTGGCGCACCACCCATTTGCCGATGGGGATGATCAGGCCGGTTTCCTCGGCCACGCTGATGAACTGGTCCGGGCGGATCATGCCGCGCTCGGGGTGGTTCCAGCGCAACAGCGCTTCCAGGCCCAGCAGCCGACCGCTGCGCAGGCAGATCTTGGGCTGGTAGAACACTTCCAGCTCGTTCTGGGTCAGGGCGCGGCGCAGGTTGTTCTCTACGAACAGTTTGTAGCTGGCTTCGGCGTTCAGCACTTCGGTAAACACCTGTACCTGATGCTTGCCGTTGGCCTTGGCCTTGTGCAGCGCCAGGCCGGCGTTTTTCATCAGGCTCGCCGGGTTGACGCCGTGCAGCGGGGCGCAGGCCAGGCCGACCGAGGCGGTCACGTTGATCAGCTGGTTATCGACGAACATCGGCTTGTCGAGGGTACGCAGCAACTGCAGGGCAACGCCTTGGCCGTCTTCCAGGCTGGTGTCATCGAGCAGCACGGCGAACTCGTTGCTGGCAAAGCGCGCCAGGATGCCCCCGGCGTGCAGGCTGTTGCGCAGGCGCCGGGCCAGGCTGATCAGCAGCTTGTCGCCGGTCTGGTGGCCGAGGCTGTCGTTGATGCGCTTGAAGTTGTCGATGTCGACCAGCAGCAGGCACATCGACTTTTCGCCATCGTGGGCGAAGCGCTCGTCCAGGCTGCGGATGAACGCAGGGCGGTTGCCCAGGTTGGTCAGGTTGTCGGTGTAGGCCAGGCGCTCGATGCGTTGCTGGGCCAGCTTGGTCTGGGTGACGTCTTCGTAGATGCCGATGTAATGGGTCAGCTCACGGTTGTCGCCATACACCTTGGAAATCGACAACTGGCCCCAGTACGGCTCCAGGTTCTTGCGCCGGCTTTTGAATTCGCCCTGCCAGCTGTTGCCCATGGCCAGGCTCGACGGTGAGTCGAACAGCAGTTCGCTGAGGTTTTCCAGCGCCGGCAGCTCGCCCAGGTGGCGGCCTTGCACTTCATCGGTGCTGTACTGGGTGATGGCGGTGAAGCTTGGGTTGACGTACTCCACCCGGCCGTCGCGGTTCACCAGCAGGAAGGCGCTGGCGCTTTGCTCGACCGCGCGCTGGAACAGATGCAGGGCGCTGGCCGCAGTGCGCCGGTTGTGGTTGGTGATGACCTGGGCGAACTGGTCGGCCAGCTCGCCGGCGAAGGCGATTTCATCCGACTGCCAGGCCCTTGGCTGGCCGGTCTGTTCCAGGCACAGCACGCCCACGACCTGCCCATCGACGCGGATGCTGGCGTCGAGCATGGCTTTGTTTTCCGGTCGCAGGCTTTTTGCCAGGGCGCGGGTGCGCGGGTCGTGGTTGGCGTTGTGGGCGTCGATCGCGCGGCTGGCGTGCAGCGCATCGAGGTAGTCCGGGAAACGGCTGGCATCGATGGCTTCGGGCTGACGGTGCTCCTGGGCGTCGCGGTACCAGGCGGTGATCGGCTCCAGGCGCTGCTCATCCAGGTGCCAGATGCTGGCGCTGTCGACCTTGTAGATCTCGCAGGCGCTGCGGGTGATCAGCTGGGCGGCCTCCAGCAGCGAGTTCTCGGCGCTGTAGCGCTGGCGGGCCAGGCGCAGGATAAGGTCTTGCTGGCCGTGTACACGTTCCAGGTGTTCAAGTTGCTCTTGCTGGGCGCGTTGGTTCAGTTGCAGGCCCAGTTGCAGGCGGTTGTTGCGCGATTCCAGCTCACTGGCTTCGCTTTCGCCTGCGTCTTCAAGCGGTTCGTCCAGCACACTCAGGTAGCCACGCAGCAGCTGGCGGTTGTGCTGTTTGTAGGCCTCACCGGCTTCCAGCAGGCGCAGCGACGCGGTTGGGGTGTGCAGGGTGTAGCGCACCCGGTAATAGCTGCGCTTGGCCAGTTGCAGCTGGATCTCGTCGTGCAGCCGGTAGCGTGCCTCGGGCTCCATCAGGCTGGCGTAGGGCGCGTCGACCAAGGCGCACAGGTCGCCGGCCAGCAGGCCGAACTGGCGCTCGCAGGCAGCGTCCAGGTAGAGCATGGCCCAGGTGGCTTCGTTGAGCCTTTCGAAACGCAGCATGCCGAGCCGCGAGGGCACGGGTAGCTGCGTGACGACCTCGGCCGCCACACGGCTGGCGGCATCGGGTTGGCTTTTCATCGAAGACTCGCTTGAAGAGGGGGCGCGGCCTTGGGGCGGCGGCGGTTCTGGCAAGGTTGCATCATGTCCCGAGGGCTGGCAAGCGGCCATGTGGGATGCTGTGGACGGGTTATCGGCTGTTTGGCCGGAAATGTTAGTTCGCCTTGAGAATTTTGGCGTCTGGGAGATCGAGCGCCGCCCGCGCGGCGCTGGGTTTCCCAGGCGCTGAAACTCTACCGGCGGACAAAAAAAGCCCCGCCAGTTGGCGGGGTTGAGGTACGAGCGTGGCAGCTCGAAAAGGGTACTGCCCCTGCACGCAGGGGCAGTGTGCAGCTTTACAGCAGCATGGTGCGGATATCGCCCAGCACGTCGCCCAGGCGCTTGGTGAAGCGCGCAGCGGCAGCGCCGTTGATCACACGGTGATCGTACGACAACGACAGCGGCAGCATCAGCTTAGGCTGGAAGGCCTTGCCATCCCAGACCGGCTGCATGGTCGCCTTGGAGACGCCCAGGATAGCCACTTCCGGCGCGTTGACGATCGGCGTGAAGCCGGTGCCGCCAATGTGGCCGAGGCTGGAAATGGTGAAGCAAGCGCCTTGCATCTCGTCAGCCGACAGCTTCTTGGTGCGGGCTTTTTCGGCCAGCGCAGCAGCTTCGGCAGCCAGTTGCAGCAGGCTCTTCTGGTCGACGTTCTTGATCACAGGGACCAGCAGGCCGTCCGGGGTGTCCACGGCGAAGCCGACGTTGACGTACTTCTTGCGGATGATGGCCTTGCCGCTTGGTGCCAGCGAGCTGTTGAAGTCCGGCAGTTCCTTCAGCAGGAACGCGCAAGCCTTCAGCAGCAGCGGCAGCACGGTCAGCTTGACGCCAGCCTTCTCGGCCACGGCCTTCTGCGCAACGCGGAAGGCTTCCAGCTCGGTGATGTCGGCGGAGTCGAACTGGGTGACGTGTGGCACGTTCAGCCAGCTGCGGTGCAGGTTGGCAGCACCGACCTGCATCAGGCGGGTCAGGGCCACTTCTTCCACTTCACCGAACTTGCTGAAGTCCACGGCAGGGATCGGCGGGATGCCAGCACCACCGGTTGCACCGGCGGCGGCCGGCGCTTCCTTGGCCTTCTGCATCATCGCTTTGACGTAGACCTGCACGTCTTCTTTCAGGATGCGGCCGTGCGGGCCGGTGGCGGCAACAGCGCCCAGCTCGACACCGAATTCACGGGCCAGTTGGCGTACCGCCGGGCCTGCGTGAACCTTGGCGTTGTTGCCGGCAGCCGGTGCAGTAGCAACCGGTGCAGCGGCAGCAGCCGGGGCGGCAGCGGCAGGTGCGGCAGCAGGTGCAGCCTCAGCCTTGGCCGGGGCAGCAGCGGCAGGCGCCGGTGCGGCAGCCGGGGCAGCGCCCGCGACTTCCAGCTTGAGGATCAGGTCGCCAGTGCCGACTTCGTCGTCCAGCTTGCAGATCACTTCCTTGACCACGCCAGCGGCAGGCGAAGGGATTTCCATGGAGGCCTTGTCGGACTCCAGGGTAATCAGCGACTGGTCGGCTTCGACGGTGTCGCCGGCCTTGACCAGTACTTCGATGATCTTGGCCTTGCCCGACGAACCGATATCCGGCACGTGGATGTCCTGCACGCTGGCGGCAGCCGGGGCTGCTGCCGGAGCAGGCGCTGGTGCGGCTTCAGCGGCAGGCGCTGCAGCAGCCTGGGCCGGGGCAGCGGCAGGCGCCTCAGGCGCCGCAGCAGCGGCGCCCTCGGCTTCCAGTACCAGCAGCTCGTCGCCTTCTTTCAGGCGGTCGCCCAGCTTGACCTTCAGTTCCTTGATGACACCGGCCTTGGGGGCCGGGATCTCCATGGAGGCCTTGTCGGACTCCAGGGTCAGCAGGCTCTGGTCAGCCTCGATACGGTCACCGACCTTGACGAACAGCTCGATGATTTCACCTTCACCGCTGCCGATGTCAGGTACGCGAATGAGTTCGCTCACTTAAAAATACTCCTCAGCAGTCCAGTGGGTTGCGCTTGTCCGGGTCGATGCCGAACTTGACGATGGCGTCAGCCACAACCTTGGGTTCGATCTCGCCACGGTCAGCCAGGGCTTCCAGGGCAGCCAGCACCACGAAGTGGCGGTCGACTTCGAAGAAGTGACGCAGCTTCTTGCGGCTGTCGCTGCGGCCGTAACCGTCGGTACCCAGGACCTTGAACTCTTTGCTCGGTACCCACTGGCGAATCTGTTCGGCGAACAGCTTCATGTAGTCGGTAGAAGCGATGACCGGGCCTTTGCGACCGTTCAGGCACTGCTCGACGTAAGTCTCCTGTGGCTTCTGGCCAGGCTTCAGGCGGTTTGCGCGTTCCACGGCCAGGCCGTCGCGACGCAGTTCGTTGAAGCTGGTGACGCTCCACACGTCGGCACCGACGTTGAACTCTTCACGCAGGATCTTCGCCGCTTCGCGGACTTCGCGCAGGATGGTGCCGGAGCCCATCAGCTGAACGTGGTGCGCGGCTTCGCGGGTGTCTTCCTCGAGCAGGTACATGCCCTTGATGATGCCTTCCTCGACACCGGCCGGCATGGCTGGCTGCTGGTAGGATTCGTTCATCACGGTGATGTAGTAGAAGATGTCCTGTTGCTCTTCGGTCATCTTCTTCATGCCGTCCTGGATGATCACCGCCAGCTCGTAGCCGTAGGTCGGATCGTAGGTGCGGCAGTTCGGGATGGTGCCCGCCATCATGTGGCTGTGACCGTCTTCGTGCTGCAGGCCTTCACCGTTCAGGGTGGTGCGCCCGGCAGTACCGCCGATCAGGAAGCCACGGGTGCGGCTGTCGCCAGCGGCCCAGGCCAGGTCGCCGATACGCTGGAAACCGAACATCGAGTAGAAGATGTAGAACGGCAGCATCGGCTGGTTGTGGCAGCTGTACGAGGTACCGGCAGCGATGAACGACGACATGGCGCCGGCTTCGTTGATGCCTTCCTCGAGGATCTGGCCCTTCTTGTCTTCGCGGTAGAACATCACCTGGTCTTTATCGACTGGCTCGTAGAGCTGGCCGACCGACGAGTAGATGCCCAGCTGGCGGAACATGCCTTCCATACCGAAGGTACGGGCTTCGTCCGGGATGATCGGGACGATGCGCTGGCCGATGTCCTTGTCCTTGACCAGCTGCGCCAGAATACGCACGAAGGCCATGGTGGTGGAGATTTCGCGGTCGCCCGAGCCGTCCAGGATCGCTTTCAGCGTTTCCAGTGGCGGGGTCGGCACGCTGAAGCTCTTGGCGCGGCGCTGTGGCACGAAGCCGCCCAGGGCTGCACGGCGCTCGGCCAGGTATTTGGCTTCGGCAGAACCTTCTTCCGGCTTGAAGAACGGCAGGTTCTCCAGGTCGGCATCCTTGACCGGGATGTCGAAGCGATCACGGAAGTGACGCAGGCTGTCGACGTCGACCTTCTTGGTGTTGTGCGCGGTGTTCTTGGCTTCGCCAGCACCGGTGCCGTAACCCTTGATGGTCTTGGCCAGGATGACGGTCGGCTGCTCTTTATGGTTCACAGCCTGGTGGTACGCCGCGTAGACCTTGTACGGGTCGTGGCCGCCACGGTTGAGCTTCCAGATCTCGTCGTCGGACAGGTCTTCGACCATGGCCTTGAGCTCTGGGGTGTTGAAGAAGTTTTCACGAACGTACGCGCCGTCTTTGGCTTTGTAGTTCTGGTACTCGCCGTCGATGACTTCGTCCATGCGGCGCTGCAGGGCACCGTTGGTGTCCTTGGCCAGCAGTGGGTCCCAGAAGCGGCCCCAGACGACTTTGTTGACGTTCCAGCCACCGCCACGGAACACGCCTTCGAGTTCCTGGATGATCTTGCCGTTGCCGCGAACCGGGCCGTCGAGGCGCTGCAGGTTGCAGTTGATGACGAAGATCAGGTTGTCCAGCTTCTCGCGGCCGGCCAGGGCGATTGCGCCCAGGGATTCCGGCTCGTCGCACTCGCCGTCGCCCATGAAGCACCAGACCTTCTGCTTGCCGGCCGGGATGAAGCCACGGGCTTCCAGGTACTTCATGAAGCGCGCCTGGTAGATGGCCTGGATCGGGCCCAGACCCATCGATACGGTCGGGAACTGCCAGAAGTCAGGCATCAGCCATGGGTGTGGGTACGAAGACAGGCCTTTGCCGTCCACTTCCTGACGGAAGTTGTTCATCTGCTCTTCGTTGATGCGGCCTTCCATGAAGGCACGGGCGTAGACGCCTGGCGAAGCGTGGCCCTGGAAGAACACCAGGTCGCCGCCGTGTTCATCGGTCGGGGCCTGGAAGAAGTAGTTGAAGCCGATGTCGTACAGGGTGGCGCTGGAGGCGAAGCTGGAGATGTGTCCGCCCAGGTCCGAGTCTTTCAGGTTGGTGCGCATGACCATGGCCAGGGCGTTCCAACGCACCATCGAGCGAATGCGGCGTTCCATGAACAGGTCGCCAGGCATGCGTGCTTCGTGGGTGACAGGGATGGTGTTGCGGTATGGCGTGGTGATCGCATACGGCAGCTGGGAGCCACTGCGGGTGGCCAGCTCGCCCATACGGGTCATCAGGTAATGAGCGCGGTCTTCGCCTTCTTTGTCGAGGACCGACTCCAGGGCATCCAGCCATTCCTGGGTTTCGATTGGATCGAGGTCTTGCATGGCTTGCTCCAGGGCGGAAAGGCAACCAGAATCGATTGCCTGAGATTGCGACTGGCCTTATGGGCAGACGTCGTGAATTCTTGGATTACCGGGGTGTCATCCGGCGCCGTGTAGTTTTACTACATTTGCTTCCGCATTTCATGCTTTTACACGACATGAGTAGTAGTAAAACTACATTTGTGCGACGTTTGGTCGCACCTTGGCTTGTGAGGAAAAACGTTCATGTTGGTTGGCATTGTGTCGCGAACGGGTGGTTCTTGATGTTTGTTGCCAGATTTTCGTTTTTTTCAGCTATTTCCAACTTTTGTACGACAGTCCAACCGTGGTCCGGCTTTCCCTTGGCCGCTTTTTCCCTTCTATTTCACGCCGATCAAGGATAGACCATGCGCCTACCTTTGCCGCCAGACCTGCCCACCAGCCTGCAGCCGCTGGTCACTCGCAACCAGCAGTTCCTCGGCGATGCCGTGGCTGGCCACCCCGAACTCGACCTGAGCAGTTGGAGCCCGGCCCATCGGCAACAGTTCGATCAGGTTGCCGCCGCCAGCGACTTCGTCCTCGGCCTGGTCCAGCGCGAGCCCGCCATGCTCTGCGCGTTGTTGGCCAGCGGCGAGCTGGAGCGGCGTTACGCAGCGGGTGAACTGCGCGGCCATATTGCCGCGACCGCCCGCGCGGCGCAGAGCGAGGACGAGCTGGCGCGCAATCTGCGCCGCGAGCGCAACCGCCAGCAGCTGCGCATCATCTGGCGCGACATCACCCGCCAGGCCGAGCTGGGCGAAACCTGCCGCGATCTGTCCGACCTGGCCGATGCCGCCATCGACGAAGCCTACCAGTGGCTGTACCCGCGCCATTGCCAGCAGTTCGGCACGCCCATCGGCAACCGCAGCGGCCAGCCACAGCACATGGTGGTGCTGGGCATGGGCAAGCTGGGCGCGGTGGAGCTGAACCTGTCGTCGGACATCGACCTGATCTTCGGCTTCCCTGAGGGCGGCGAAACCGAAGGGGTCAAGCGCTCGCTGGACAACCAGGAGTTCTTCACCCGCCTGGGCCAGCGCCTGATCAAGGCGCTGGACCCGATTACCGTCGACGGCTTCGTGTTCCGCGTCGACATGCGCCTGCGTCCTTACGGCTCTGCGGGCGCGCTGGTGCTCAGCTTCAATGCGCTGGAGCAGTACTACCAGGACCAGGGTCGCGACTGGGAACGCTACGCGATGATCAAGGCACGAGTGGTGGCCGGCGACCAGGCGGCAGGTGCGCAGCTGCAGGAGATGCTGCGCCCGTTCGTGTACCGCCGCTACCTGGACTTTTCTGCGATCGAAGCGCTGCGCACCATGAAGCAGCTGATCCAGCAGGAAGTGCGGCGCAAGGGCATGGCCGACAACATCAAGCTGGGTGCCGGTGGCATTCGCGAGGTGGAGTTCATTGCCCAGGCCTTCCAGCTGATCCACGGCGGGCGCGACCTCAGCCTGCAGCAGCGGCCGTTGCTCAAGGTGCTGGCCACCCTGGAAGGCCAGGGTTACCTGCCCCCAGCCGTGGTCGCCGAGCTGCGCGAAGGCTATGAATTCCTGCGCTACACCGAACACGCCATCCAGGCCATCGCCGACCGCCAGACGCAGATGCTGCCCGACAGCGAGCTCGACCAGGCGCGGGTTGCCTACATCCTCGGCTTTGCCGACTGGCAGGGTTTCCACGACCAGTTGATGTACTGGCGTGGCCGCATCGACTGGCACTTCCGCCAGGTGATCGCCGACCCGGATGATGAAGACGGCGAGGGCGAGCTGGTAGTGGGCGGCGAATGGTCGCCGCTGTGGGAGCAGGCACAGGATGAAGAGGCCGCAGGGCGGCAGCTGCAGGAGGCCGGTTTCAAGGAGCCCGTCGAAGCGCTGCGGCGCCTGGCCGCATTACGCTCCAGCCCGCAATTGCGCTCGATCCAGCGTATCGGCCGTGAACGCCTGGACGCCTTTATCCCGCGTTTGCTGGCCCAGGCCGTCGAGCATGACAACCCCGACCTGGTGCTTGAACGGGTGTTGCCGCTGGTGGAGGCGGTGGCGCGGCGTTCGGCCTACCTGGTACTGCTGACCGAAAACCCTGGAGCCCTGCGCCGCCTGCTGACCCTGTGCGCCGCCAGCCCCTGGATCGCCGAGCAGATGGCCCGCTACCCGCTGCTGCTCGATGAACTGCTCAATGAAGGCCGCCTGTTCAGCCCGCCGCTGGCGCCGGAGCTGGCCAGCGAGCTGCGTGAACGGCTGACGCGAATCCCCGAGGACGACCTGGAACAGCAGATGGAGGCGCTGCGTCACTTCAAGCTGGCCCACAGCCTGCGGGTGGCCGCCTCGGAAATCAGCGGCAACCTGCCCTTGATGAAAGTCAGCGACTACCTGACCTGGCTGGCCGAAGCCATCCTCGACCAGGTGCTGGCCCTGGCCTGGCGCCAGACCGTGGCCCGGCATGGCCAGCCCAAGCGCAGTGACGGCAGCTTGTGCGACCCGGGCTTCATCATCATCGGTTACGGAAAGGTGGGTGGCCTGGAGCTTGGGCACGGCTCGGACCTGGACCTGGTGTTCATCCACGACGGCGACCCGCAGGCGGAAACCGACGGTACCAAGCCCATCGACAGCGCCCAGTTCTTCACCCGCCTGGGCCAACGCATCATCCACCTGCTGACCACCCAGACCAACTCGGGGCAGCTGTATGACGTCGACATGCGTCTGCGCCCCTCGGGTGCCTCGGGCCTGCTGGTGAGCTCGCTGGGCGCGTTCGAGCGCTACCAGCAGAACGAAGCCTGGACCTGGGAACATCAGGCCCTGGTGCGAGCCCGTGTGCTGGTGGGTTGCAAGCAGGTCGGCACGGCGTTCGAAGGTGTGCGTGCCAAGGTGCTGGGCCAGGCCCGTGACCTGGAAAAACTGCGCACCGAAGTGAGCGAAATGCGCGCCAAGATGCGCGGTAACCTCGGCACCAAGGCCACGGCTGCCGGTACTGCGGCCAATGCTTTCGAAGCCGGTGTACCCTTCGATATCAAGCAGGATGCCGGCGGTATCGTCGATATCGAATTTATGGTGCAATACGCCGCTTTGGCCTGGTCCCACGACCACCCGGCCATACTCCGATGGACCGATAACATCCGCATTCTGGAAGAGCTGGAGCAGGCAGGTTTGATGCCGGCCAGTGACGCGGTGCTGTTGCGTGAGGTGTACAAGGCGTTCCGCTCGGCCTCGCACCGCCAGGCCTTGCAGAAGCAGGCCGGGGTGATCGACGCGGCGCAGTTTGCCGACGAACGCCGTGAGGTGCGGCGCATCTGGGGTGAGTTGGGCCTGACTTGAGACTGTCGGGGCGGCAAAGCAGCCCCAAAGGCTCATGGTCCACCACCGGTGTTACACTGTCCGCCACATAGCCTGAATATAAAGAGGGGAGGCCAGGCTGTACCGCAGCCTGTAGCCTCCCCGAGCGTTTCTGGACTAAGCATGAGAATACTGATCATTGGCCCCAGCTGGGTCGGCGACATGGTGATGGCGCAGACCCTGTTCCAGTGCCTGAAACAGCAGCACCCCGACTGCGTGATCGATGTGCTGGCCCCCGAGTGGAGCCGGCCGATCCTCGAACGCATGCCCGAGGTGCGCCAGGCCTTGAGCTTCCCGCTCGGCCACGGCGCGCTGGAGCTGGCCACGCGGCGGCGCATCGGCAAGTCACTGGCCGGCCATTACGACCAGGCCATCTTGCTGCCCAACTCGCTGAAGTCGGCGCTGGTGCCGTTCTTTGCCGGCATCCCCAAACGCACCGGCTGGCGCGGCGAAATGCGCTTCGGCCTGCTCAATGACGTGCGCAAGCTGGACAAGGCCCGCTACCCGCTGATGATCGAGCGCTTCATGGCCCTGGCCTATGCGCCCGGCGCCGAGTTGCCGCAGCCGTACCCGCGCCCCAGCCTGCAGATCGAAGCGCAGAGCCGTGAGGCCGCCCTGGCCAAGTTTGGCCTGGAGCTGGACCGCCCCGTGCTGGCGCTGTGCCCAGGTGCCGAATTCGGCGAGGCCAAGCGCTGGCCGGCCGAGCACTATGCCGCTGTAGCCGATGCAATGATCCGCCAGGGCTGGCAGGTGTGGCTGTTCGGTTCGAAGAACGACCACCCGGTGGGTGAGCAGATCCGCGACCGGCTGATCCCGGGTTTCCGTGAAGAATCATCCAACCTGGCCGGCGAAACCTCGCTGGCCGAGGCCATCGACCTGATGTCCTGCGCGCATGCCGTGGTGTCCAACGACTCCGGCCTGATGCACGTGGCGGCTGCGCTGAACCGCCCGCTGGTGGCGGTGTACGGCTCGACTTCGCCAGGTTTCACACCGCCGCTGGCCGAGCAGGTGGAGGTGGTGCGCACCGGTATCGAGTGCAGCCCGTGCTTCGACCGTACCTGCCGCTTCGGCCACTACAACTGCCTGCGCCTGCTTGAGCCGGGCAAAGTCATTGCCGCCCTGCACAGCCTGAGCGGCCCGGATTTGATCGATACCGTGGCCGAGGTCGACTAAGTGCGGGTACTGATCATCAAGACCTCGTCGCTGGGTGATGTGATCCACACCCTGCCGGCCCTTACCGATGCCGCCCACGCCATCCCGGGCATCCGTTTCGATTGGGTGGTGGAAGAAGGCTTTGCCGAAATCCCCAGCTGGCACCCCGCGGTCGACCAGGTGATCCCGGTGGCGATACGCCGTTGGCGCAAAAACCTCTGGCAAACCATCAAGAGTGGCGAGTGGAAGGCGTTCAAGCAGCGTGTGCGCGAGCGCAAATATGACCTGGTGATCGATGCCCAGGGCCTGGTCAAGTCGGCCTGGCTGACCCGCCTGGTGAAAGCCCCGGTAGCCGGGCTGGACCGCTACTCGGCCCGCGAAGGCTGGGCCAGCCGCTTCTATGACCGGCGCCTGTCGGTTGCCACGGGGCAGCACGCCGTGGAGCGGGTGCGCCAGCTGTTCGCGATGGCCCTGGCCTACGACCTGCCGGAAGGCCTCGGCGACTACGGCCTCGACCTGCAGCGCCTGCAACTGCCGCCGGCCGCCCCGTACGTGGTGTTCCTGCATGGCACCACCTGGGTGACCAAGCACTGGCCCGAAGCCTACTGGCGCGAACTGGCCGAGCGCATGGGCCGGCGCAAGCTGGAAGTGCGCCTGCCCTGGGGCAACCCGGCCGAAAAGGCCCGCGCCGAGCGCATCGCCCAGGGCTTGAACAACTGCCAGGTACTCCCCAAATTGAACCTTGTCGGGGTTGCTCGCGTACTGGCGGCGGCAAAGGCCTGCGTGGCGGTCGATACCGGCCTTGGCCACCTGGCGGCGGCACTCGATGTACCCACCATTTCGCTGTTCGGCCCGACCAACCCGGGCCTGACTGGCGCCTACGGACGGACCCAGATTCACCAGGCCAGTGACTGGCCTTGCGCTCCCTGCCTGCAGAAGAAGTGCACCTACAAACCGAGCGCCGATGACCTGCGCCGGTTCGATCTGAATCGCGAGTGGCCACTGTGCTTCACTCGCCTGAATCCCGAGCATGTGGCGAGCCGCTTGAGCGCGTTGCTGCTGGCTGAGGATGTCCGTTGATGCAACTGGCTTTCGTGCTTTACAAATATTTCCCCTTCGGCGGGCTGCAGCGTGATTTCATGCGCATTGCCCTGGAATGCCAGAAGCGGGGCCACCAGATCCGTGTCTACACGTTGATCTGGGAGGGCGACATTCCGCCGGGCTTCGAAGTGCTGGTGGCGCCGGTGAAGGCGATTTTCAACCACCGCCGCAACGAGAAGCTCAGCGCCTGGATGGCCGCCGACCTGGCCAAGCGCCCGGTCGACCGGCTGATCGGTTTCAACAAGATGCCCGGGCTGGACGTGTACTACGCCGCCGACGGCTGCTTCGAGGACAAGGCGCAAACCTTGCGTGGTGGCCTGTACCGTCGCTGGGGCCGTTACCGGCACTTTGCCGAGTATGAGCGTGCCGTGTTCGCCAAGGACGCGCATACCGAAGTGCTGATGATTTCCGAAGTGCAGCAGCCGCTGTTCATCAAGCACTACGGCACCCCGGTGGAGCGCTTCCACCTGCTGCCGCCAGGCATTTCCCAGGACCGCCGCGCACCGGCCAATGCCGCCGAGATCCGCGCCGGGTTCCGCAAGGAATTCAACCTGGATGACGACGACCTGCTGCTGGTGCAGATTGGCTCGGGCTTCAAGACCAAGGGTGTGGACCGCAGCCTCAAGGCCCTGGCGGCACTGCC
>NZ_JABMCW010000152.1:0-12977 GCF_013179705.1 Pseudomonas sp. CM25
CGCACGGCCGCCGCCATGGCCTGGCCATCGTTGGGGCGACACAAGCGCCCGCACTGTTCGTTGACGATTTCACTGAAAGCCCCGGCGCGCACAGCCACCACCGGTGTAGCGCTGGCCATCGCTTCGAGAATCACCAGGCCGAAGGTTTCCTGGTCGCCAGCGTGCACCAGCAGGTCGGCGCTGGCCATCAGCCTGGCCACTTCAGGCGCCGGGCAGAACCGGTTGATCACGCTGACGTTGCGCGGCACGTTGGCGGGCATATTCGAACCCACCAGCAGCAGGTGATAGGGGCGGCCCAGCTGCTGCATGCAGTCGAGCAGCACGGGCAGGTTCTTTTCGCGCGAGCCGCGGCCGGCATAAATCAGCAAGCGGCTGGTGTCGGCAATGCCCAGTTCGGCGCGCAGCCGCGGGTCGCGTTGCTCGGGGTTGAAAGTGGTCAGGTCTACGCCCAAGGGTTGCACATGTACGTCGCGCACCCCCAGGCGGCGAAGTTTGTCGGCCATTACCTGGCTAGGGGCCAGCACCCGGTCGAAATTGCCATACAGTTTGCTGACATAGGCTTCGACATTGGGGGTGAACCAGTTGCCCATGCGGTTGCTGACCAGCAGCGGCAGGTCGGAATGGTAGAAGCCGATCACCGGTACGTCGAGCTGGCGACGGGCTTCGAGCGCTGCCCAGGCGGTCAGGTAGGGGTCGCCGACTTCGATCAGGTCGGGTTTGAGCGTGCGCAGCGTGTTGCACCACGGCGCCAGTCGCAGCGGGAAGCGGTAGCCTTTGCCGAATGGCAGGGGAGGGGCAGGTACCTGATAGATACCGTCGCCGTGCTGGGCACTGGCACCGGGTATCAGCAGGCTGTGGCGTACGCCGTGGATGGCATCGAGGCGGCGGTGTTTGGCATCAAGATAGGTACGTACGCCGCCGCTGGCGGGGGCGTAGAACATGGTGATGTCGGCAATGTGCACGATCAGCATCCCTCCGGGATCGTCTTCGGGTCTGTCATCCGGCGGTTATGAGCCGGCGATGACGCGCCTTAAAGTTGACCTGTGTGAAGGATAGTTTGTTCGATCGGGTTGGGTGGCAGGACTGGAGCAAGAACTCCAGCCCTGCAGGCGACGCTGTCAGATGCGGAAACTGCCCACCAGCTGCTTCAGCCGGCCAGCCTGCTGCTCCAGGTCGGTGCACGCGCGCAGGGTGGCCTGCAGGTTCTCCACGCCTTCCTGGTTGAGCATGTTGATTTCGTTGATGTCCATGTTGATCGCTTCTACCACGGCGGTCTGCTCTTCGGTGGCGGTGGCCACCGACTGGTTCATGCCGTCGATCTCGCCGATGCGCACAGTGACGCTGTCCAGGCGTTCGCCGGCCTGGTTGGCGATCTGCACGCTGTCCTGGCTGTGGCGCTGGCTCTGGTCCATGGTCTCGACCGACTCGCGAGCGCCAACCTGCAGCTCTTCGATCATGGTCTGCACCTGCTGCGCCGACTCCTGGGTGCGGTGTGCCAGGTTGCGCACTTCATCGGCAACCACCGCAAAGCCACGGCCGGCTTCACCGGCACGGGCCGCTTCGATGGCGGCGTTCAGCGCCAGCAGGTTGGTCTGCTGGGAGATGCTGGTGATCACTTCGAGGATCTGGCCAATGTTGACGGTCTTGTTGTTCAGCGTCTCGATGTGCGCGCTGGAGCTGACGATCAGGTCGGACAGGCGGTTCATCGCCGCAATATTGCGCTCTACCACCTGCTGGCCCTCTTCGGCCAGCAGCCGCGCCGAGCTTGCGTGCTGCGAGGCCTGGGCGGCGTTGCCGGCAATTTCCTGGGCGGCGGCGCCCAGTTCGTTGATCGCGGCGGCCACGCTGTTGGTGCGGTTGGATTGCTCATCGGAATTGGTCATCGACGAGTTCGAGGCGCTCATCACCCGCAGGGCCACTTCGTTGACCTGCTCGGTGGCCGAGGACACTTCACGGATACTGCTGTGAATGCGCTCGACAAAGCGGTTGAAGGCGCTGCCCAGGATGCCGAACTCGTCGTGGTTATGGATGCGCAGGCGCTTGGTCAGGTCGCCTTCGCCTTCGGCGATGTCTTCCATGGCACGGGTCATGGTGTGCAGCGGCTGCATCAGCACGCGGATCAGCAGGCCAAGCAGGCCGATGATGATCACCACCGCCACCACCGTGGCAATCACTGCCGAGGTGCGGAAGGTGCTGAGCATCGCGAAGGCTTTGTCCTTGTCCACCGACAGGCCGATGTACCAGTTGGCCGACGGCAGCCCGGTGATCGGGGTGAAGGTCAGCAGCCGGGTCTGGCCCTCGCTCTGCACTTCGGTCAGCTCACCGGTCAATCGGGGGGTGTGCTGGGGGAACAGATCGGAGAGCGATTTCATCACCAGGTCTTGGTCCGGGTGCACCAGGATCTTGCCCTGGTCGTTGACCAGGAAGGCGTAGCCCATGCCGCCGAAGTTCAGCGAGTTGATGATCTGCACCAGCCCGTCCAGGGCCAGGTCGCCACCCACCACGCCGACACTGCTGGACACCTTGCTGAGGATGCCGATGACCATCTTGTTGGTGGTCATGTCGATGTACGGCTCGGTCAGGGTTGCGCCGGCGGCGTTCATGCCGTCCTTGTACCAGGGGCGCGGGCGTGGGTCGTAGCCGTCGGGCATTTTCGTATCCGGGCGCACGCTGAAGCCGCCGTCGACCTTGCCCAGGTATACAGTAAGGAAGCTGGAAATCAGCGCATTCTGGCCCATCAGGTTTTCCGCATTGGCCGGGTCCTGGGCAATGTTCTGCGCCAGGTTCTCCACCAGTTTGATACGGCCTTCGAACAGGTTGCGGATGTTGGTCGAAGTGGAGGCGCCCATTTCAGCCAGATAGTTTTCCAGGTCCTCGCGGATCGCATTACGCTGGAGGTAATCGTTGTAGAGGGTGAACAGGCTGAAGGCGAGTATCACGATCAGTGATGCTGCGAAAAGAATCTTGTGGCTGAAACGAAGGCTTTTGTTCATGGCGTAATCGGTTCCGCTAAGGTTTTATATCAGGCGTTCGCACGAGTGGAGCGGCAAGGCCGTGCAACATGCCGAAAAGTCCCTTTTCGGTTGTTCCTCTCTATTTAAGGCGAATATCACCCACGGGTATCGGCCGAATTAAGCCAAAGCTTGAGCAGAGGATTAAAGAGATGTCGGAATCTTCGACCATCGTTGTAGGTGCAGGCCCGGAAGGCCAACCCGTCGGGCAAGCCATGCGGCTGGCCAATCGTCACGGTCTGGTAGCGGGTGCGACGGGTACTGGCAAGACCGTTACCCTGCAGCACCTGGCGGAAGTGTTCAGCGACGCCGGGGTGGCGGTGTTCGCCGCTGACGTCAAAGGCGACCTTTGCGGCCTGGGGGCAAGCGGTGCGCCGCAGGGCAAGGTAGCAGAGCGCATTGCCGGCATGCCCTGGCTGGGGCATACGCCCCGCGCGTACCCGGTAAGCTTGTGGGATATCGCCGGGCAGTCCGGCCACCCGCTGCGCACCACCCTCAGTGAAATGGGGCCGCTGTTGCTGGGCAACTTGCTGGAGCTGACAGACAGCCAGCAGGCGGCGCTGTATGCGGCATTCAAGGTGGCCGACCGCGAAGGCTTGCTACTGCTCGACCTCAAGGACCTCAAAGCGCTGCTCGCGCACCTGAAAGACAACCCGCAAATGCTTGGCGAAGACAGCGCGCTGATGACTTCGGGGTCTACCCAGGCCTTGTTGCGCCGCCTGGCAACTCTGGAGCAGCAAGGGGCCGAGGCTTTGTTCGGCGAACCGGCGTTGCAACTGGAGGACCTGCTGCGACCGGACGCGGACGGCCGTGGTCGCATCCACTTGCTGGATGCCAGCCGGCTGGTGCATGAGGCGCCCAAGGTCTATGCGACCTTCCTGTTGTGGCTGCTGGCCGAGTTGTTCGAGCAGTTGCCCGAGCGCGGCGATGCCGACAAACCGGTGCTGGCGTTGTTCTTCGATGAAGCGCACTTGCTGTTCAACGGTACGCCCAAGGCGTTGCAGGAGCGTCTGGAGCAGGTGGTACGGCTGATCCGTTCCAAGGGGGTGGGGGTGTACTTCGTCACCCAGTCGCCGGGGGACTTGCCGGATGCTGTGCTGGCCCAGTTGGGGTTACGTATCCAGCACGGCTTGCGGGCGTTTACTGCCAAGGAACAGAAATCCCTGCGGGCGGTGGCCGATGGCTTCCGCCCCAACCCGGCGCTCGACACCCTGGCGGTGCTGACCGAGCTGGGGATCGGTGAGGCGCTGGTAGGTACGCTGGAAGAGAAGGGCACGCCGGCCATGGTGCAGCGTGTGCTGATAGCACCGCCGCAGTCGCGGATCGGGCCGTTGAGTGCAACCGAGCGCAGTGCGCTGATTGCCGCTTCGCCGCTGGCGGGGCGTTATGACAAACCAGTGGACCGTGAATCGGCCTATGAAATGCTGACCCAGCGCAAGGGCGAGGCAGTGGAGCCGGCGCCGCAGCCCAAGGCTGATGAAGAGAGCTTTGCCGACAAGGCCGGCGAGTTTCTGCAGGGGGCGGCGGGGCAGGCGATCAAGTCGGCAGTGCGCCAGGCGGCCAACCAGTTGGGCCGGCAGTTGGTGCGCGGTTTGATGGGGTCATTGTTGGGGGGCAAGAAGCGCTAGTTTGCCTATGCCTCTTCACAGGACCAGCGAGCATGAAAAAGGCGCCCGAAGGCGCCTTGATCTATTGCTGCATCACTCAGCCAATGGCTTTGGACGCCAGCCAGAACAGGCCGGCCGCCAGGCCCATCGATGCGGGCAGCGTCAGTATCCAGGCCAGCAGGATGGTCTTCACGGTGCCGCCTTGCAGACCGCTCTTGTTGGCAACCATGGTGCCGGCAACGCCGGACGACAGCACGTGGGTGGTCGATACCGGCAGCGCGAACACGTTGGCCATGCCGATGGCGCAGGCGGCAGTGATCTGTGCCGACATGCCCTGGGCGTAGGTCATGCCCTGCTTGCCGATTTTCTCGCCAACGGTCAGCACGACGCGCTTCCAGCCGACCATTGTGCCCAGGCCCAGGGCCAGGGCAACGGCCACGATCACCCAGAACGGGGCGTATTCGGTGGTAGCGGTCAGGTCTTTGCGCAGTTTTTCCAGGTCGGCCTTTTCACGGGCGTCCAGGCCAGGCAGTTTGCCAACCTTCTTCGCCGTGTCATCCAGGCACAACAGGTAGCGGCGTACTTCGACGCGCTTGTCGGCATCCAGGCTGTGGTAGTCGGTCACGCCCTGCAGCGAGGACTGCAGCGCGGCGATGGTCGGCTCGGTCTGCTGCGGGTTGCAGCTGAACTGCTCTGGCAGGTCGCTGGACTTGGCCTTGCCCAGTGCCAGGAACTCGCCCAGCGTGCTGGCGTTGCGCTGGTAGAACTGGCTCATGTGCAGCGTGGCGTCGCGGGTACGCTCGATCTGGTAGGTCGTGCTGTTCAGGTCGAGCACGAACTTGGCCGGCACGATACCGATCAGCACCAGCATGATCAGGCCAATGCCTTTCTGGCCATCGTTGGAGCCGTGCACGAAGCTCACGCCCATGGCCGAAACCACCAGCACCATGCGGTTCCAGAACGGCGGGTGCTTCTTGTCATCGAGCTTGCGGCGCTGCTCGGGGGTTTTGTGCATCTTCGACAGCGGGCGCCACCACTTCAGGCCGAGCAACACCAGGGCGGCAACGGCAAAGCCGGCCATTGGCGAGACCACCAGTGACATGGCGATATCGATCGCCTTCTGCCAGTTGACGCCGTCGCCCAGTGGGATGTCGTTGATCAGGGCGTTGGCCAGGCCGACGCCGAGGATGGAGCCGATCAGCGTGTGCGAGCTGGAGGCGGGGATACCAAAGTACCAGGTGCCCAGGTTCCAGGTGATGGCCGCGGCCAGCAACGAGAAGACCATGGCCAGGCCGTGTCCGGTGTTCACATTGATCAGCAGCTCGACCGGCAGAAGGTGCACGATGGCGTAGGCCACCCCCACACCGCCAAGCAGCACGCCAAGGAAGTTGAACACGCCGGAGAAGAACACGGCGAGGTGCGGTGGCATGGCTTTGGTATAGATGACGGTAGCTACCGCGTTGGCGGTGTCATGAAAGCCATTGATGAACTCGAAGGCGAGTACGAAGGTCAAGGCGAGCAGGAGGCTCACCAACACCCAGGCATCCAGTCCGCTGAATAAATCGATCATGAAGGTTGTCTGGCGGTCTTAGGGGGGCGGGATTATGCCAGAAAATGTTGGCAATCGATGCACCCGGTGCAGACCGATATCGATCTTCGTGGGCGGAACGTAATTTGCAGTGCGGTGCAGAAGGGCAGGGTAATGTCTGCTAAAAAACGCGAAAAATAGCGAAAAAAGGTGTTAAAGCAAGGAAAAATCCGACTGGCCATTATTCAAACAGTTGTATGAAATTTGTGAAATTCCATTTCATGTGAGGCCTGGCAGTAAAAATCGACCGCGCCCGGGCTGGCCGGGCGACGACGCGCTGGCGTGGCCCCGGGGTCAGGGAGCGTCGCTGCGCTGTTCCTTTTCCATACGTTCCAGTTCCTGGCTGAACGCCTGGTCGCGCACGCTGGCACGCTTGCGCCAGGGTTTGCGTTCCGGTTCCGGTTGTGCGGCGTAAGTGGTGACTTCACCACCGTAAACATCCTTGTAACGTTCAGCCTGGCGCTCGAGTTCCGCGCGCAGTTCATCTTTCGTCACATGTAGTACCTGAATGAAGTGTTGATCACTGTAGTTATGCATCGTGCAACGTGCATAGGCAACGCCAGCGTTGTGGCCGGCACATTCGATTATAGCAACCGATAATTCGGCGAACATCGTTATTTACTCCGCCCTGACATCATCAGACGCAATTAATCAACAGTGTCCGTTAACCAGGAAGCTTGCGTAGATGTTGAAACGCAAGAGCGGCAAAAGTTCGTCGCTATGGGCGGGTGCGGCCTTAACGAAAAACGGCCTCGCCGAAAGGCGAGGCCGTTGCCTGGGGACTTCTACGGTGGGTACCTGACCAGTCTCTCCAAAGAAGCCACAAGTGGCACGAGAAAGGTATAAGCAAAAGTGTCAGCGGTCAATTGCGATTATCGGTCGTTTGTTCGATAATCGCACGAACCGGCGTTTTTTTTGAGGTGTGCGATGAGTGACGAAACCTTGGGCAGCGATTCGGGCAACCCGGAGGCGGAACGGCCTGCTTCGGCTGCCATGGCGCCGCCAATCGTGGCGTCCCCGGCCAAGCGTATCCAGGCCTTTACCGGCGACCCGGATTTCATGACCTCGCTGGCACGTGGCCTCGCGGTGATCCAGGCTTTCCAGGAGCGCAAGCGCCACCTGACCATCGCCCAGATCAGCCACCGTACCGAGATCCCTCGCGCGGCAGTGCGTCGGTGCCTGCACACGTTGATCAAGTTGGGTTATGCCACCTCCGACGGGCGCACGTATTCGCTACTGCCCAAAGTGCTGACCCTTGGGCATGCCTACCTTTCGTCCACACCACTGGCCATCTCTGCCCAGCCTTATCTGGACCGCATCAGCGACCAGCTGCATGAAGCGGCCAACATGGCCACGCTGGAAGGCGACGACATTCTTTATATAGCCCGTTCGGCCACGGTGGAGCGGCTGATTTCGGTCGACCTGTCGGTGGGCGGGCGCTTGCCGGCTTATTGCACGTCGATGGGGCGCATCCTGTTGGCGGCCATGGACGACACCAGCCTGCGTGAGTACCTGGAGCGTGCCGACCTGAAGGCGCGCACCAGCCGTACCCTGCATGACCCGGAGTCGCTGTTCGCCTGCGTTCAGCAGGTGCGTGCACAGGGCTGGTGCGTGGTCGACCAGGAACTGGAGCAGGGCCTGCGCTCGATTGCGGTGCCGATCTATGACGCTTCCGGGCAGGTGTTGGCGGCCCTGAATGTAAGTACCCATGTGGGACGGGTGACGCGCAGTGAGCTGGAGCAGCGCTTCTTGCCAATTCTGCTGGCGGCCAGCCGGGACCTTTGCCATCAGTTGTTCGGCTGAGGCCGACGCGCTGCAAAGCGGCCCTGGGTCCGAACAGGTAAAACCCTTTCCTGTGCGATAAACGCACAGTGTCGTTCCGGGTGAATTGCGTCCAGCGCGCCCGCTGATTAATGTCTCTCGCAACGGTCGGCTGTGCCGACCGAACAAGAAAAACATAGAGGCACATACCATGAATACTGTCCCCTCGCTGCTGCGGCCGCACCCGCATGCAGTACCGTTGTATCCAGGCTGACGCAGGCCACATTACCTATTCATCGCTTTCTGTGCCGGCTACCCGCGTGCAGTGGCCTGGCTGTGCCCTTCATTCTGGATAACAACAATGAACCACGCGCAAAGCAACGTCGGCAAAAGCCTCGACGTCCAGTCGTTTATCAATCAGCAGCCTTTGTCCCGCTACCAGTGGCGGGTCGTGTTGCTGTGCTTCCTGATCGTCTTTCTCGATGGCCTGGACACCGCCGCCATGGGCTTCATCGCCCCGGCCCTGTCGCAGGAGTGGGGGATCGACCGGGCCAGCCTCGGCCCGGTCATGAGCGCCGCATTGATCGGCATGGTGTTCGGTGCCTTGGGTTCCGGGCCGCTGGCCGACCGTTTTGGCCGCAAGGGCGTGCTGGTGGGCGCGGTACTGGTGTTCGGCGGTTTCAGCCTGGCCTCGGCCTATGCCAGCAACGTCGATCAACTGCTGGTGCTGCGTTTTCTGACTGGCCTGGGCCTTGGCGCCGGCATGCCCAATGCCACCACGCTGCTGTCTGAATACACCCCTGAACGCCTCAAGTCGCTGCTGGTGACCAGCATGTTCTGCGGCTTCAACCTGGGCATGGCCGGTGGTGGCTTCATATCGGCCAAGATGATCCCCGCCTACGGCTGGCACAGCCTGCTGGTCATCGGCGGGGTACTGCCGTTGCTGCTGGCGCTGGTGCTGATGGTCTGGCTGCCAGAGTCGGCGCGCTTTCTGGTGGTACGCAACCGAGGCACAGACAAGATACGCAAGACCCTGGCGCCAATCGCACCGCAGGTGGTGGCCGAGGCCGGCAGCTTCAGCGTGCCGGAACAGAAGGCCGTGGCCGCGCGCAACGTGTTTGCGGTGATCTTCTCCGGTACCTACGGCCTGGGGACCGTATTGCTGTGGCTGACCTATTTCATGGGCCTGGTGATCGTCTACCTGCTGACCAGCTGGCTACCAACCTTGATGCGCGACAGCGGCGCAAGCATGGAGCAGGCCGCGTTCATCGGTGCGTTGTTCCAGTTTGGTGGTGTCCTCAGTGCCGTCGGCGTGGGCTGGGCCATGGACCGCTTCAATCCGCACAAAGTGATCGGCATTTTCTACCTGCTTGCGGGTGTATTTGCCTACGCCGTTGGGCAAAGCCTGGGCAACATCACGCTATTGGCGACCTTGGTGCTGATTGCCGGGATGTGCGTGAACGGTGCGCAGTCGGCGATGCCTTCGCTGGCGGCACGCTTCTACCCGACCCAGGGCCGTGCCACGGGTGTATCGTGGATGCTCGGCATCGGCCGCTTTGGTGCAATCCTCGGGGCCTGGAGTGGCGCGACGCTGTTGGGCCTGGGCTGGAATTTCGAACAGGTGCTGACGGCGCTGCTGGTACCCGCCGGGCTTGCTGCGGTAGGTGTGATCGTGAAGGGGCTGGTGAGCCACGCTGACGCAACCTGAAGCTTTGAGGCCGCTCCGGCCCTGTCGGAGCGGCCTTGCGTCGCGATGGGTTGCGCAGCAGCTCCAAATGGAAATGAATAGCAGGACAACAAATGGTTCGATAACCGCCCAAATAGTCGATTATCGGATTGTAAGCTACCCGCCACCCTCCTTAATCTGAGCGCATCGAAGCACCCTGACCAGGAGCCTCCAGATGTCCGCAAATGCCCGGCTTGGCCGACACTCTGCAGACACCCCCTAACCCATACCGCCGCGGCCCACGGCCGACTGGCAGGAGAAGCCTGATGCACGATGTATTCATCTGTGATGCCATCCGTACCCCCATCGGCCGCTTCGGTGGCGCCTTGGCCGGTGTGCGCGCCGACGACCTGGCGGCGGTGCCGCTGAAGGCGCTGATCGAGCGCAACCCTGGCGTACAGTGGGACCAGGTTGACGAAGTGTTCTTCGGCTGCGCCAACCAGGCCGGTGAAGACAACCGCAACGTGGCACGCATGGCGCTGCTGCTGGCCGGCCTGCCAGAGAGCATCCCGGGCGTTACCCTGAACCGCCTGTGCGCGTCGGGCATGGATGCCATCGGCACCGCCTTCCGTGCCATCGCCAGCGGCGAAATGGAGCTGGTGATTGCCGGCGGCGTCGAATCGATGTCGCGGGCTCCGTTCGTCATGGGCAAGGCCGAAAGCGGCTACTCGCGCAACATGAAACTCGAAGACACCACCATCGGCTGGCGCTTCATCAACCCGCTGATGAAAAGCCAGTACGGTGTGGACTCCATGCCGGAAACCGCCGACAACGTGGCCGATGATTACCAGGTTTCGCGTGCTGACCAGGACGCTTTTGCCCTGCGCAGCCAGCAGAAAGCCGCCGCCGCCCAGGCCGCTGGCTTCTTTGCCGAAGAAATCGTCCCAGTGCGGATCGTGCACAAGAAGGGCGAAACCATCGTCGAGCGCGACGAGCACCTGCGTCCCGAAACCACGCTTGAGGCCCTGACCAGGCTCAAGCCGGTCAACGGCCCGGACAAGACCGTCACCGCCGGCAACGCCTCGGGCGTGAACGACGGTGCGGCGGCAATGATCCTGGCTTCGGCCGACGCGGTGAAGAAACATGGCCTGACCCCACGTGCCCGAGTGCTGGGCATGGCCAGTGGCGGTGTCGCACCGCGGGTGATGGGCATCGGCCCCGTGCCGGCGGTACGCAAGCTGACCGAGCGCCTGGGCGTGGCAGTGAGTGATTTCGATGTGATCGAGCTCAACGAAGCCTTCGCCAGCCAAGGCCTGGCGGTGCTGCGTGAGCTGGGTGTGGCCGACGATGCGCCGCAGGTGAACCCCAACGGCGGCGCCATCGCCCTGGGCCACCCGCTGGGCATGAGCGGTGCGCGCCTGGTACTGACGGCGCTTCACCAGCTGGAAAAGAGCGGTGGGCGCAAGGGCCTGGCGACCATGTGTGTGGGCGTCGGCCAAGGTTTGGCGCTGGCCATCGAACGGGTTTGAACTGTACCGGCCTCTTCGCGGGTAAACCCGCTCCCACAGGAAAAGCGTTGCCCACTGCACAAGGTTGACCTGTGGCGGCGGGTTTACCCGCGAAGGGGCCGGTACATTCGACTCAAGGCCAATTGCCAGCCCGATAGCGGAACGAGTGTGTTACCAGGTATGTCTAGACTTATCTGGAACCCTCCTGGAGTAAAACCGTCATGACCTCAACCTATTACACCGGCGAAGAACGCAGCAAGCGCATCTTCGCTATCGTCGGTGCCTCTTCAGGCAACCTGGTGGAATGGTTCGACTTCTACGTCTATGCCTTCTGCGCGATCTACTTCGCCCCGGCGTTCTTCCCCTCCGACGACCCCACCGTGCAGCTGTTGAACACGGCAGGTGTGTTTGCGGCCGGCTTCCTGATGCGCCCCATCGGTGGCTGGATCTTCGGTCGCCTGGCTGACCGCCATGGTCGCAAGAATTCCCTGATGATCTCGGTGCTGATGATGTGCTTCGGCTCGCTGATGATCGCCTGCCTGCCCACCTATGCCAGCATCGGTGCCTGGGCCCCGGCGCTGCTGTTGCTGGCCCGCCTGATCCAGGGCCTGTCGGTGGGGGGTGAGTACGGCACCACGGCCACCTACATGAGCGAGGTCGCCCTGCGCGGGCAACGTGGCTTCTTTGCCTCTTTCCAGTACGTCACCCTGATCGGCGGCCAGTTGCTGGCGGTGCTGGTGGTGGTGATCCTGCAACAGCTGCTGACCGAAGACGAACTGCGCGCCTGGGGCTGGCGTATTCCGTTCGTGGTCGGTGCCATCGCCGCGCTGATCTCACTGATGCTGCGCCGCTCGCTGCACGAGACCAGCAGCGCCGAAACCCGCCAGGACAAGGACGCAGGGTCTATCAAGGGCCTGTTCCGTCACCACACGGCAGCCTTCATCACCGTGCTGGGCTATACCGCCGGCGGCTCGCTGATCTTCTACACCTTCACCACCTACATGCAGAAGTACCTGGTGAATACCGCGGGCATGTCGGCGAAGAGCGCCAGTTTCGTGATGACCGGTGCGTTGTTCCTGTACATGGTCATGCAGCCGTTCTTCGGTATGCTCTCCGACCGTATCGGCCGACGTAACTCTATGCTGCTGTTCGGTGCGCTGGGTACGCTGTTCACGGTGCCGTTGCTGATGGCGCTGAAGACTGTAAGCAGCCCGTTCATGGCCTTCGTGCTGGTCACCCTGGCGTTGTGTATCGTCAGTTTCTACACCTCGATCAGCGGCCTGGTGAAGGCCGAGATGTTCCCGCCGCAGGTGCGTGCGCTGGGCGTCGGCCTGGCTTACGCGGTTGCCAACGCGATATTTGGCGGTTCAGCCGAATACGTGGCCCTGGGCCTGAAGACCCTGGGTATGGAAAACACCTTCTACTGGTACGTGACGGCGATGATGGCGATCGCGTTCCTGTTCAGCCTGCGCCTGCCCAAGCAGGCGGCGTACCTGCACCATGATGATTAAGGAAGTTGCATGAGCAACCAACTGTTCGACGCCTACTTCACGGCGCCTGCCATGCGCGAGGTGTTTTCCGACCGCGGCCGCCTGCAGGGCATGCTCGATTTCGAAGCGGCGCTGGCCCGAGCCGAAGCCGCTGCCGGGCTGGTCCCGCACAGCGCGGTGGCGGCCATCGAAGCGGCGTGCCACGCCGAGCGTTATGACGTTGGCGCGCTGGCCAATGCCATTGCCACTGCGGGCAATTCGGCAATCCCGCTGGTGAAAGCATTGGGCAAGGTGATCGCCAGCGGCGTACCCGAGGCCGAGCGCTATGTGCACCTGGGGGCCACCA
>NZ_JABMCW010000153.1:0-12913 GCF_013179705.1 Pseudomonas sp. CM25
CACCGGCATCCCGCTGGCGCTGTCGGAGGGCTGTAGGGCCTTGTCCCACGCACTGGTGGACGCCATGCGCGCAGCCGGGCGCAGCATCTCGTTCGACCCCAACCTGCGCCCGTCGCTGTGGCCGGACCCCCGCACCATGGTGCGGGAGATCAACCGCCTGGCGGTCAAGGCCGACTGGGTCTTGCCGGGCCTGGAAGAGGGCCGGTTGCTGACCGGCCAGCATACCCCGGCAGACATCGCCGCTTTCTACCTCGACCAGGGGGTAGAGCTGGTAGTGATCAAGCTGGGCGACGCGGGGGCCTATTTCCGCAGCGCCAAGGGCGAAGGGCAGGTGGCTTCGGTGCCGGTCAGCCAGGTGGTGGACACCGTCGGCGCTGGCGATGCCTTTGCCGTGGGCGTGCTCAGTGCGCTACTGGAAGGCCGCGCAGTGGCCGGGGCGGTAGCGCGTGGCAACTGGTGCGGCAGCCGCGCCGTGCAGTCGCGCGGCGACATGGAAGGGTTGCCATTGCGCCATGAACTGGAGGCTCACGAACTGCGCATCAGCGCGTGAACAGCCGAACCGCGTCACCTGTTGCAACAAAAACAAAAAGCTCAGGAGAAACAAACCATGCAAAGCCAAAGCCTGGCACCGCGCCGCTGGTGGTACATCATACCGATCGTGTTCTTCACCTATAGCCTGGCGTACCTGGACCGCGCCAATTACGGTTTCGCTGCAGCTTCCGGCATGGCCGAAGACCTGCACATCACCCCCGTGCTGTCGTCGCTGCTGGGGGCGCTGTTCTTCCTCGGGTACTTCTTCTTCCAGGTACCCGGCGCCATCTATGCCGAAAAGCGCAGCGTAAAAAAGCTGATCTTCGTTTCGTTGATCCTCTGGGGCGGGCTTGCCACGCTCACCGGCATGGTCAGCAACGTGTACATGCTGATCGGGATCCGCTTCCTGCTCGGGGTGGTGGAGGCGGCAGTGATGCCGGCGATGCTGGTGTACCTGTGCCATTGGTTCACGCGTGCCGAGCGTTCGCGGGCCAATACCTTCCTGATGCTCGGCAACCCGGTGACGATCCTGTGGATGTCGGTGGTATCGGGCTACCTGATCAAACACTTCGACTGGCGCTGGATGTTCATCATCGAGGGCCTCCCGGCGGTCATCTGGGCATTTTTCTGGTGGCGCCTGGTGGACGACCGGCCGGCCCAGGTGAGCTGGCTGAGCGAGCAGGAGAAGGCTGACTTGCAGCAGGCGCTGGCGGCCGAGCAGCAGGGCATCAAACCGATGAAGAACTACCGCGAGGCGTTCCGTTCGCCGCAGGTGATCATCCTGGCGCTGCAGTACTTCTGCTGGAGCATCGGCGTTTATGGCTTCGTTCTCTGGCTGCCGTCGATTCTCAAGCAGGCGGCCAACGTCGATATCGTCCAGGCCGGCTGGCTGGCATCGGTGCCTTACCTGGCGGCCGTGCTGGCCATGGTCGGGGTGTCCTGGGCATCCGACCGCCTGCAGAAGCGCAAGCGCTTCGTCTGGCCGCCGCTGCTGATTGCTGCCGTGGCGTTCTACGGCTCGTATGCCTTGGGCACCGAGCACTTCTGGCTGTCGTATGCGCTGCTGGTGGTCGCCGGCGCTTGCATGTATGCACCGTATGGCCCGTTCTTCGCCATCGTCCCCGAAATCCTGCCAGCCAACGTTGCCGGCGGCGCCATGGCGCTGATCAACAGCATGGGCGCGCTGGGCTCGTTCGGCGGCTCGTGGCTGGTGGGCTACCTCAACGGCGCCACCGGTGGCCCGGGCGCGTCGTACCTGTTCATGTGTGGCGCGCTGCTCACCGCAGTGGCGCTGACTGCCGTACTCAATACCTCGCAGACATCTGGTCGAGCCAAACGCGGCAGCTCGCGCCTTGTCATGAATCATTAGGAAACCGCAATGAAAAAGCGAATCGTGCTGTACAAACGTCTGTCCGATGACCTGATGGCACGCTTGCACGAGCGGGTCGAGGTGACTTGGGTGGACACTACCCAGGCCGATGGCCTGGCCCGCTTGCGCGACGCCTTGCCGGGCGCCCATGGGTTGCTGGGCGCGAGCTTGCGCGTGGACGCCGGCCTGCTCGACCTGGCACCACAGCTGGAGGTCGTGTCCAGCGTTTCGGTGGGCGTGGACAACTATGACATTGCCGAGCTCAACCGGCGAGGCGTGATGTTGACCAACACACCTGACGTGCTCACCGAAACTACTGCCGACACGGGGTTTGCCCTGATCCTGGCGACTGCCAGGCGGGTAGTGGAGCTGGCGAACTGGGTGCGTGAAGGGCGCTGGCAGGCCAACCTGGGGCCCGCACAGTTTGGCAGTGATGTGCATGGCAAGACGCTGGGTATCGTCGGCATGGGCCGTATCGGCGAAGCCCTGGCCCGGCGTGCTGCGGCGGGCTTTGGTATGCGCGTGCTCTACCATAGCCGAAGCGCCAGGCCCGAAGTGGAGGCGCGTTATGCCGCGCGCCAATGCAGCCTGGATGAGCTGTTGCAACAGGCGGATTTCGTTTGTCTGACGGTGCCGCTCAGTGCCAACACCGAAGGCCTGATTGGCGCGCGTGAACTGGCGCTGATGAAGCCTGAGGCGATACTGGTGAACATCTCGCGTGGGCGCGTGGTGGATGAGGAGGCGCTGATCGAGGCGCTGCGGGCCCGGCGCATACGCGGGGCGGGGCTGGATGTTTTTGTGCACGAGCCGTTGGCGGTGGATTCGCCGCTGTTGCAGCTTGATAACGTGGTGGCGACACCGCATATCGGCTCGGCGACCGAGGAAACCCGTCAGGCCATGGCGCGGTGTGCGGTGGACAACTTGCTCAGCGCGCTGGCCGGTGAGCGGCCTGCGAACCTGGTTAATGAAGTGTGTGGTGCTTGAAATCAAGGGGCCGCGTTGCGGCCCATCGCCGGCAAGCCAGCTCCCACACGGACTGCGCAAGGCCCAAGCCACCAAAGATCTGTGGTAGCTGGCTTGCCTGCGATGGCCCAAGCCTTCAAAGACCTGTGGGAGCTGGCTTGCCGGCGATGGGCTGCGCAGCAGCCCCAGATACCATGCAGATCTAGCGACAATTACCGGCTTTTCGATAACCCGCTGCCTGCGCCTCTCCTTCGGTGGCGAAGCTGACCTGGTTCTTTGCCGCCACCTGGTTGTAGCCCGGGCAACCCACCGATAGGTGATAAACGTGGCTGTTGCGGTTGCCCAGCACCGCGCCTACCGACCCGGCACTGGCCAGGCTCGGCTTGGCCTCTGGCTTAGCCGCCTTGGCCGGCACCGCTTGCACCACACCAGCGCCTGCCGGCTTGTAGTCGGCTGTCCATTTGCGCTCGCCGGTCACGAACGGGTTGGCATGCCCCATGATCGCGGCAATGCGCCGGTCGCGCTCTTTTTCCCAGGCCGATACCGGGTGCTGCTTGTCCCAGGCCATCAACAACTGCTGTTGCTGGCGCGACATGCTCAACTTGTAACGGTCGAACATGTAGAACGTGGTGCGGGCTACCAGACCTTTCACTTCGTCACGCGGCTCCGCAGCGCGCTGGGCGAAATCGACCTTGGTGGTGCACTGGCCATATTCGCCGCTATTGCCGGCGACCATTCCATAATTGAAGTTGCTGCGGTCACCATTCACCTCACCCACGGCCGGGTACAGGTTGAACAGGTCGGCCTCCATGGCGCGGAACACCGGGTCGTCATCCACGCAGTGCTCGCGG
This sequence comes from Pseudomonas sp. CM25, assembly GCF_013179705.1. Lineage (NCBI taxonomy): Bacteria > Pseudomonadati > Pseudomonadota > Gammaproteobacteria > Pseudomonadales > Pseudomonadaceae > Pseudomonas > Pseudomonas sp. CM25. Next base: position 3,715 of record NZ_JABMCW010000153.1, read on the forward strand.
CCGCCGTTCTTCCAGCACTGGCGCTGGTTGCCGAAGGTGTGCGCGGGCACGATATGTTCCCACTCGGTACGCTCGGCGCGGTTCTGCTGCTTGCGGGTCTGGTAACCGCAGGAGGCCGCATCAATGCGCCCGCCAGACTGGCCCACCCAAGTCCATTTGCAACCGCAGTACAGGTCGCCCATGGCACTGCTGGCCTGGTCCAGATAAACCTTCTGTTTGGCCACCACCTTGGCCTCGGTGAAGGTCGCAGGCGGGTTGGCCAAGGCGGGCAGGGTGAAGGAAAACACTAAGGTTACGGCGTAAAGCAGTGATTTCATGGGGAAAACATATTTCAGATTGGGGCGCGCATTGTAATGCTTTTGGCGTGGGTGACTAGCTCGCCTAGCCACCCCAGTGGTCGGTTCGGGTCGTTGCTGCCCATGCGGCTGAAGGTGTCAGAGTCGAGCATTTTCCGCGCCCAGCGCTACTTGAAGCCGGTCACCGCGTGGGGCACGTAAGGCGCCTGCAGCCGGGCCACTTCGTCTGTGCTCAGCTGCAGCGCCATTGCCGCCAGCGCATCATCCAGGTGCCCCGGTTTCGATGCACCGACAATCGGCGCTGATACGCCAGGTTTGCCCAACACCCACGCCAGCGCCACCTGGGCCATCGGCACGCCGCGTTCGCCGGCGATCTGCTCGACCACATCGATCACCCGGCCGTCTTCCAGCTCGGTGTTTTCATAGAACGACTGCCCGGACACATCGGTGCGCGTGCGCTCGGTCTGCAATCCGTGCGGCCGGGTCAGGCGCCCACGGGCCATAGGGCTCCAGGGCATCAGGCCGACGCCCTGGTCCAGGCACAGGGGGATCATCTCGCGTTCTTCCTCGCGGTAGATCAGGTTGAGGTAGTTCTGCATCGACACGAATCGGCTCCAGCCGTTGCTGGCCGCTACCTGCTGGGCCTTGGCGAACTGCCAGGCGTACATCGACGAGGCGCCGATGTAGCGCGCCTTGCCGGCCCTGACCACGTCATGCAGGGCTTCCATGGTTTCCTCGATGGGGGTGTGGTAGTCCCAGCGATGAATCTGGTACAGGTCGACGTAGTCGGTGCCCAGGCGGGTGAGGCTGGCGTCGATGCTGGCCATGATTGCCTTGCGCGACAGGCCTTGCTCATTGGGGCGGGTGGCGCCTTCCCACATGTTGGCGGGAAAGAACACCTTGGTGGCGATCACCGTTTCTTCGCGGCGGGTGAATTCCTTGAGCAGTTTGCCAACGATGATTTCCGAGGTGCCGGCGGAATAGCTGTTGGCCGTGTCGAAGAAGTTGATGCCTTGCTCGACGGCGTGGCGGATGATCGGCCGGCTGGCGTCCTCGCCCAAGGTCCACGGGTGGGTGCCGGCATCCGGCTCGCCAAAGGTCATGCAGCCCAGGCACAGCCTGGAGATATCGAGCCCGGTACTGCCCAGTTTCACGTATTGCATCATCGTCTCCTTGAAAGGAACGTCATATCTGTAGGAGCAGCCTTGCGCTGCGAAGAGTCCAGTATTGGCAATGCATGTACATCGATCAGACAGGCCTTTTCGCAGCACAACGCTGCGCCTACAGGCGATGGGCCGCAAAGCGGCCCCGATTGCTTGACTGACTGGCATTCGTCCCGAAGGCTGGCCTCAATGCCCGCCCTTCATCCGCCGCGCCACCAGGTAGATACCCAGGCCGACCAGCGCCGTCGCAGCACCGATGTACCCGGTGCCGGTCCAGCCCATGCCTGCAGTGATCGCCATGCCACCCAGCCACGGCCCCAGCGCATTGGCCAGGTTGAACGCCGCATGGTTCGATGCCGCCGCCAGGCTTGGGGCTTCATGGGCAATGTCCATCAGGCGGATCTGCAGCGGCGCTGCCAGGGCAATCATGGTGCCTACCAGGGCAATGCCCAGCAGCAGGCTCCACAGTGCCTGCGCGGCAAAGGTGAAGAACAGCAGCACAGCAACCGACCACACCAGTACCAGCCCCACAGCGCGGAACTGCAGGCGGTCGAACAGTTTGCCGCCCGCGATGTTACCGACGATGCCGCCCACGCCGAATGCCGCCAGGCCGAATGGAATCCATTGCGGCGACGCCTGGGTCACCTGCAGCATGGTCGGTGCCAGGTAGCTGAACACGCAGAACATGCCGGCAAAACCGATCGAGGCGATGGCCAGTGCCATCCATACCTGCGGCAGGGCAAAGGCCTGCAGTTCCTTACGCGGGTCACTGCGCACTTCATCGTGACGTTGGGGCACGCAACGCCACACCAGCACCATGGTGCACAACGCGATGGCGCCCACCAGCACGAATGCCGAACGCCAACCGAAGTACTGGCCCAGCAGCGTGGCGACCGGGTTGCCAAGCAGCATGGCCAGGGTCAGCCCCATCATCACCCGCGCCACCGCACCTGCCCGCTGGTCCTTGGCCACCATGCTCGATGCCACTACCGCGGCGATGCCGAAGTAGGCGCCGTGGGGCAGGCCGCTGATGAAGCGGAACGCGACCAGGCCACCGAATGAGGGCGCGAAAGCGGTTGCCAGGTTGCCGAGGGCATACAGCAGCATCAACAGCAGCAGCATGTGCTTGCGCAGCAGCTTGGCGCCGAGAATCGCCAGCGTGGGGGCACCGACCATGACCCCCAGCGCATAGGCACTGATTGCATGGCCCACTTGCGGTTCGCTCAATTGCAGGTTGCTGGCGATGTCGGGCATCAGGCCCATGATGGCGAACTCGCCGGTGCCGATGGCGAAGCTGCCCAGCGCCATGGCCGCTTCCATCTTGGCGACGATGCTTTTACTGGGGAGAGGGGGGTGTTCCTGGACTGACATCTGGATCCTTATTGAAACATGCTGAAACGTTCAAGGTGGGATCATAGTCAATCTGTGACTGCAACGTCGAGGAAGCGCCGAGCTTCCTCGCATTTCGGCTGGCGTCCGGTGCGTATCAACGGGTTATTGGCTTTGGGCGCTGCCTTGGGATTTTCATCATCCAGGGGAACTCGCGGCAAACAATACGAACCGCAATCACAATGTCAGCTTCTTGCTGAACTTGGTCTCCATCACAATGTGCGAAGCCGTATGGGTCACGCCCTTGATCATGTTGATACACGTCAGCTCGGCATTCAGCTCGCCCAGGGTGTGTGTGGTCAGGTGGATGATGAAATCCATTTCGCCCGACACCGCATACACCGCCTGCACCGAGTCCATCTTGCGCAAGGTGGTCATCACGTCGGTGTAGCTCTTGTTGCTGCACGAGGTCATGGTGAAGCAGTTGATCACCTGCTGCAGCTTGTCCTGGTCGATGCGCACGCTGTAGCCGGTGATCACCCCGGCGTTTTCCAGGCGGTTGATGCGCTCTTGCACCGCCGAGCGCGATACGCCCAGCTTGCGCGCCAGCGACGCGGTGGGCTCGCGGGCGTTGGCCTGCAGCAGCGCCAGCAATTGCCTGTCCTTTTCGGTGAGTTTGAACAGTGCGCCGGGGGGGAGGGCGTCCATGGCAGTTCCTGGTTGTCGTTCTAGTTGCTGTGTTGCGCGCGGGCTTCCTGGAACTTGTCCATCAGCTTAAGCCCGGCATACACGGTCTGGGCCGCGGCCGGCCCGAATGGTCCGCCGTTCCATTGCAGCCCATAGGCGTCGAACAGGCGGTAGCGGTCGGTTTCGCCGCAGACCGCCTCGGCGACCACTCGCGCGCCCACGGGTGCGGTGTTCATACCATGGCCCCCAAATGAAGTACAGGCCCACAGCCCCGGGCCCAGCGGGCCGATGTGCGGCATCTTGTGGCGGGCGTAGCCCATCAGCCCGGACCAGGCCTTGGCAATTTTCAGGCCCTGCAACTGTGGATACACGCTCAGGATGTCGCGGGTCAGCAACTGCCCCAGGCGCTGTTCGTCCTGCAGGTTGCGTGTGGTGATATGGCCGCCCCACAGCAGGCGGTCGCCTTCGACAATGCGGTAGTAGTCCGAGGCGCGGCGGTTGTCACCCACCGCATCCGTGGTACGTACCACGTCACGCAAGCGCTCATCCAGGTGTTCGGTGAGCACGACATAGGTGGCAATCGGCAAGAACGCCCGGCGCAGCGCGCCGAACTCGGGGCCACCGTAGCCGCCGCAGCAATACACCACGTCGTTGCAGATAACCGCGCCGTGGGCGGTGCTCACGCGATGATGGCCGTTGTTGTGCTGTACCTGCAGCATGGGCGACTGTTCGTGAATGCGGCCACCGGCAAGCTCGACCAGTTCGGCCAGCCCAAGGCAGTAGTTCAGTGGGTGGAAATGAAAACCGTGGCTGTCGCGCAAGCCCTGGAAGTAGCGGTCGGTGTTCAGGCGGCTGCGCAGCGCATCGGTACCCAGGTATTCCATCTCGAAACCGAAGTCGCGGGCCATGCGGTCGCGGGTGCGCTGCAAGTTGTCGGCGTCGTCGTAGCGCACCACGCTGAGCTTGCCGGTAGTGGCAGCGCAGCCTGGCAACTGGTTCTGCGCGATGGTGTCGCGGACGATATCCACCCCTTCCAGCGACAAGCGGAACAATGCAGCGGCGGTGGGCTTGCCGCAGCGTCGCTCGATCGCCGAAAGCCCTTCGGACCAGCCTTGCAGCACGAAGCCGCCATTGCGCCCGGAAGCGCCCCAGGCCACCCGTGCGGCCTCGAGCAGTACCACCGAACGACCACGCGCCAGCAGTTCGCGGGCCACGCTCAGGCCGGCCAGGCCACCGCCGATGACGCACACGTCAGCGCGGGTCTGGCCGCTCAGTGCCGGGCGCTGCGCGGCGGGGCGCATGGTCCCGGTGTAGTAGTTGTTGCTGTAGCTGGACATCGCCTGGGGCTTCCTTTGGCTAGGGTTTGCAGGTCTGGCGGGCACGGGGCGGCCGCACGCCCTTCAGCAGAAGGGCGCTGGCCTGCGGGTCAGGGGTTACTGGACTTGCGTGAGGTCGGCGCCGTACCACTTCTCGGACAGCTGCTTCAGCGTGCCGTCGGCCTTCATGCCGTCGACGGCCTTGGCCAGCTCGGCGTTGAAGGCGTCGTCGCCCTTGTCGGTGGCGATGGCCAGCGGCTCGTAGTAGGCGGGCTTGCCCTGCACCGGGGCAATCGGGTAGCCGGCCTTGATCGCGCCCATGATGGTTGGCAGCGCCGACAGCGTGGCGTCCAGGCGCGTGCCATTGCCCATGCGCAGGTCATCCAGCGGGCCCATGCTGTCGCCGTAGGTCTGTACAGCGCCCGGCTCGACGCTGTAGCTGAAGGCGGGCACGTCCGCCGCGTCGATCTTCAACCGACGGTTGATGTAGTCCTCGGAGGTGGTGCCCGCTTCGACGCCGATGGTCTTGCCGTTGAGGTCGGCAGCGCTGGCGCCGGCGGCGTCCTTGTGCACGGCGAATACGTACGGGGTGTAGTAGTAGATCGCCGGGAAGTCGAGCACCCGGCCACGTTCGGTGGTGGGCGTCATCGAGCCGACCGACAGGTCCCAGCGGCTGGCCCAGCGTCCGGCGGTGATGATGCCGTACTCGGGGGTGACGAACGCCACCTGGGTGCCCAGGCGTTTGCCGATCTCGTTGGCCACGTCGATGTCGAAGCCCTGGAGTGTGTTGTCCTCGCCGAGGAACGACTGCGGTGGCCAGTTGGCCGCCGTGGCCACTTTCATCACCTTGCCCTGGTGGATGCGCTCCAGGGTGGCGCCCGCCCAGGCGGTGCTGGCCATCAGGGCCAGGCTGGCGGCGACGGCGGTAGAAGCGAACAAGCGTGCGACTGGGTTCATTCGGTAAGTCTCCGGGTATGCGTTTGTTGTTGTGGTGTTGGCACAGCGGTAGACACAGGCCTCAGTGGCTGAGGATCTGCGAGAGAAACTCCCTGGCGCGCGCATGGCGTGGGTTGTCGAAGAATTCGCTGGGCTGGCCCTGCTCGATGACCTGGCCGTGGTCCATGAAAATGATGCGGTCGGCGACCCGTCGGGCGAAGCCCATTTCGTGGGTGACGCAAAGCATGGTGATGCCGTCCTGGGCCAGTTCGCCCATCACGTCGAGCACCTCCTTGACCATTTCAGGGTCCAGCGCCGAGGTGGGTTCGTCGAACAGCATGATCCGCGGCTTCATGCACAGCGCTCGGGCAATCGCCACGCGCTGTTGCTGGCCGCCGGAAAGCTGCCCCGGAAACTTGTCGGCCTGGCTGGCGATGCGCACCCGGTCCAGGTACTCCAGGGCCAGCGCGCGGGCCTGGGTGTCGCTGAGCTTGCTGACCAGGCGCGGGCCGAGCATCAGGTTTTCCAGCACGGTCAGGTGCGGGAACAGGTTGAACTGCTGGAACACCATGCCCACCTGGCGGCGCACGGCAGCCACGCTGGCGGCGTCGCGGCCCAGCGGGTTGCCGGCGATCAGCACCTGGCCTTTCTGGAAGTCCTCAAGCAGGTTCAGGCAGCGGATCAGCGTGGACTTGCCCGAGCCGGACGGGCCACAGACCACCACGATCTCGCCGCTGGCGATCTCCAGGTCGATGCCCTTGAGCACGTGAAACTCGCCGTACCATTTCTGCAGGCCGCGAATGGACACGGCGGCCTGGGTGGCAGCGGGGGTGTAAGGCTGGTTCATCATCAGGCTCCTCGATCAGCGGTGTGCGCGGTCGAAACGTTTTTCCAGACGTGACTGCACGGTTTCCAGCAGGATCGACAGGACCCAGTACAGGACAGCGGCGGTGATCAGCATTTCCAGGTGGCGGAACTCTGCACGGCCTTGGGTGCGGGCGAGGAACATCAACTCCCAGACGCCGATTACCGACACCAGCGAGCTGTCCTTGAGCATGGAGATGAACTGGTTGCCCGTAGGCGGGATGATCAGCCGCATCGACTGCGGCAGGATCACCCGGGTCATGGCCTGGAAGGGTGTCAGGCCAATCGCCCGCGAGGCTTCCCATTGACCGCGCGGGATGCTGCTGATGCCGGCACGGAAGATCTCGGTCATATAGGCGCCGTAACACAGCGACAACGCCAGGATGCCTGCCGGCACTGCGCCGACCACATAGCCGAGCTGGGGGATGCCGAGGTAGATCAGGTAGATCTGGATCAGCAGTGGCACGCCGCGGAAAAACGATGTGTAGAAGCTGGCAATGGCGATGGCGAAGCCGTTGGACGACAACCGTGCGGTGGCGCCCAGCAGTGCCAGGACGAAGGCGATGGCGATCGAGACCGTGGAGACGTAGACAGTCGTGAACACCCCTTGGGTGATCATGAAGCCAACCTTGCTGGCGATGAAGCTGTAGGACAGGTCGAAGGTGCCGAAGAACAGCAGGAACAGCAGCAACAGTTCGCACCAGACCGTGATCACCTGGGCCCGCAGCGGAAAACGGCCGAGGATGAACAGGTTCAGTACCAGGGTGATTGCCAGCGTCCCGGCCACCGCGATGTTGCGCAGCAACGGTGCCTGCAGGTCGAGCACGATCGGCCCCATCAGCCGGGCCAGGCTACCGTCGCCGACGCCATAAAGCAGGGCGAGCGCAAATATCACGGCAGTGACCAGGCCCATGAAGGCCGGGTTGTCAGTGGCGCGCGGTTTGACGATGTGGTCTCTGTACATGGGGGTCGTGCCTCACGGAGCTGGGCTCGTTTGTTGTTGTGAGGCCATTGTAGGGAGGCGAAGCGCAGGCAAGAACCTGTTGAAATGCAATGAATCAACAGTTTTCGCTGGCACTTGAACGGGTTGTATCGCGACAAATGCAGATCGATACCCGGCGGATTGTTGGCGTGCTATCGGGTGGAGTACAAATGTACTACCGAACGACCTGGCAGCAATGTGGGGCCTGGCACCGGCTTTGCCGGTGTTCGCGGCTAACGCCGCTCCTACAGGTACCGCGCAACACCTTTTTGGGAGCTACTGTCTTGCTCAGAATCCAGAAGCTTGCGAGATCCCTGTGGGAGCGGCTTTAGCCGCGAAAGGGCCGGAACAGGCTGGTATCAACGCTCCAGGTAATGCGTCTGCGCGGCAAAGTCGATAAACCGCTTGCTGGCCAACGACAGATACTCCCCCGAGCGCCAGCACAACCGGAAGCTCATCTGCTGCGCCGGCCGGAACGGCACGCCGACGATGCCCGGGGTACGCTGCTGCACCGAGCGCAGCAGGGTGGCCACGCCCATGTTGTCCAGCGCAGCCTGCACCACCAGCGAAACGAAGTTGCTCTGCAGGGCCACCTGGTAGGTGATGCCATGCTCGGCGAAAAACGCGTCCAGCAGCTGGCGCTGCACGAACGTACGGTCAAATACCACCATATCGGTATTGCGCAAGTCTTCGGCGGTGAGAAAGGCCTTGCCGGCATAGGGATGGTCGGGGTGCATGCAGCCCAGCATCTCGTCACTGCCCAGCAGGATCGATTCCTTGTCGGGCGGTACGCGCCTGGACTCCAGCAGGGCCAAGTCGATTTCCCGCTGCTCCAGTCGCTGGCCAATATCTTCGGCACTGCCTTCGAACACGGTCATGGCAATGCCCGGGTACAACTGGCGGAAGGCGTTCATCAACCCGGGCACGTAGTGCAGGCCGAACATCGGCGGAATGCCCAGGCGCACTTCGCCTCGTTTCAGGTCGGCCATGTCGCGCAGCTCTTGCCGGGCAATATCCATCTCGCGCAGCGCCGAGGCAATGCGTGGCAGGAACTGCTCGCCCTCGGCAGTGAGTATGACTTTGCGGGTAGTGCGGTTGAACAAGGTCACGCCCAGTTCTTCTTCCAGCCGGGTAACCGCCATGCTCAGCGCCGGCTGGGCAATGTGCAGGTGCTGCGCGGCCTTGGTGAAGCTGCCCTGCCGGACGATCTCGACGCAGCAGCGCAATGCCTTGAGGTTCATTGAGGGGAACTACCTTTCATGCTTGGAGCATTCATAACGAAATGTGATGCCAAGCATCATAACAATATATTTATTATTATTAACCAGAGGGCCTACGATGCGCGCCACTGAGACATCCTGCAACATCTCAGTCACACAGCTTAATAAATCTGCAATCCCACGAAGATTTTGAGGTAGTACCCCAAATGGCCAAGGCCGCCGATGTCGTTGTGCAATGCCTGGAAAACGAAGGTGTCGAGTATGTATTCGGCATTCCCGGTGAGGAAAACCTCGACCTGCTCGAATCCCTGCGCAAGTCGAAGATCAAGCTGGTACTGACCCGTCATGAGCAGTCTGCAGGTTTCATGGCTGCCACCTACGGTCGCCTGACCGGCAAGACCGGCGT
>NZ_JABMCW010000154.1:0-12880 GCF_013179705.1 Pseudomonas sp. CM25
GGCCAACAGGTGGTGGCCTACGGCAGTTACGGCAAGTTCCTGGTCTCCAGCGATGCCGGCGAACACTGGACAGCGCGGGAGATGCCCGGCGATGGCGCGCATTTCAACGGCCTGGACGGCGGCACCGACGGCCGTCAGCTGCTGGTGGGCGAGCAAGGGCTGGTGCTGCGCTCCAGCGATGGCGGTCAGCACTGGCAGCAACTGCCAGCGTTCTACAACGGTTCGCTGTTCGGCGTGGTGCGGCTGTCAGCCTCGCGCTGGCTGGCCTATGGCATGCGCGGGCATGTCTACGTCAGTGGCGATTTCGGCGACAGCTGGCAACGCATCGATGTCGGCAGCAGCCAGCCAATCTACGGCCATGCGCAGCTGCCAGAGGGGGCGGGGCTGGTGCTGGTTGGGGCCGGCAGCAGGCTGATCCGTCTGGATGGGCAAGGCAAGCTGGTGGCAGTCGACCAGCGCAGTGGCCTCGGCACACTGACCTCGGCGGTGGGGCTCAACCCGCGCCACTTGCTGGTCGCCGGTGAAAAAGGCGTATCGCAGGGCGCGCAGCAGCGGGTGGCCAGCACCGGCATGGAGCAGCAACCATGAGCAACAGCTTGAGCGAGCGTTGCGTGCACGCCTGTGCAGCCCGACTGTTCCGAGGCCGGCGCGTCTGGCTGGGAGTGTTCCTGCTGGTGACCCTGGCCCTGGGCTACAGCGCCACCCAGGTGCGCCTGGACCCGGGTTTCAACAAGCAGATCCCGGTCCGCCACGACTACATGGTCAACTTTCTCGACTTCAGCCGGGTGTTCACCGGTGCTAACCGTTTGCTGGTGAACGTGCGCTGGAAGGGCGAGGGCGACCTCTACAACCCCGAGTTCCTCAAGGTGCTGCAACAGGTCACCGATGATGTGTTTTTCATCGAGGGTATCAGCCGGCCAAGTGTTACTTCGTTGTTCACCCCCAATGTGCGCTATGTAGAGGTCACCGAGGACGGCTTCGTCGGTGACCTGGTGGTGCCGCCCCAGTACGCCGGCACCCCGCAGGACCTGCAGAAGGTGCGCAGCAATGCGGCGCGGGCCGGCCAGGTGGGGCGCCTGCTGGCCAACGACCAGCGATCGGCACTGGTGCGCGCCGACCTGCAGGACAGCGACCCGCGCAGTGGTCAGCCGGTGTCGTACGTGGAGGTCGCCAAGCGCCTGGAGCAGATCCGCGAGCGCTACAACAGCCCGAACATCGAGATCAACGTGGTGGGCTTTGCCAAGCTGGTCGGCGATGTGGTGGAGGGCCTGGATACGGTGTTGCTGTTCTTCGTCGTGGCCTTTGTCATCACCGCCTTGCTGCTCTGGGCCTACACGCGCTCGCTGGTGATGAGCTGTGTCGCCCTCCTGGTGGCGTTGCTGCCGGTGGTCTGGTTGCTGGGGTTGCTGCCGTTGCTGGGGCTGGGTATCGACCCGATGTCGGTGCTGGTGCCGTTCCTGATTTTCTCGATTGGCGTATCGCATGCGGTACAGATGACCAACGCCTGGAAGCAGGAGCTGGCAGCCGGCGAATCGGCGCAACAGGCGGCGTATGCCGCGTTCTGCAAGATCTTCATCCCCGGTTCGCTGGCCCTGCTGATGAACGCCCTGGGTTTTGCGGTGATCATGCTGATCGATATTCCCATCGTCCACGAACTGGGGGTAACCGCCTGCCTTGGGGTGATGCTGATGATCGTCACCAACAAGATGCTGCTGCCACTGGTGCTGGCATGCCTGCCCGTGGGCGGCCAAGGCACCGCGCAGCCAGCACCCGCCAGTGCGCGCCATGGCCTGTGGTGGAAGCTGTCGGCGGTTGCCGAACCCGGCCCGGCGCTGCTGGTGTTCGCCGTCAGCCTGGTGCTGCTGGGCCTGGGCGTGGTCAAGGCGCGCGAGTTGGCGGTGGGCGATATCGGGTCGGGTGCCCCGGAGCTGCGCGCCGATTCGCGCTACAACCTGGATAACCAGCGCATCATCAGCAGTTACTCGATCGGCCTGGACGTGCTGGCGGTGTTCGTCCAGAGCCACGGCATCGACGAGGCCTGCCTGAACCCGGCCGTGATGCGTGCCGTGGAGGCGTTCGACTTCCAGATGCGCCATGTCGCCGGTGTGCAGTCGGTGCAGAGCGTGGCCGGCATGGGCAAGGAAATGATCGCCGGCAACAATGAAGGCAACCCGCGCTGGGCTGCCATACCCGGCTCTGCGCGCGGGTTGCAGCAGGGGTCGATGGCCTACACGGCGGATGCCGGGCTGGTCACCGAGGGTTGCCGCCGCATGCAGATACTGGTGTTTCTCAATGACCACGAGGGCGCCACTGTGGCCCATGTGGTCAACGAGGCCCGGCGCGTCATCGGTCCCCTGCAATCGTCGGCGGTATCGTTCCACCTGGCGGGCGGCAACGTCGGGGTGATGGCCGCTGCCAACGAGGCGGTCAAGCATGCCGAGGTGTGGATGCTGGCCGCGCTGTTCTGCTCGGTCGTGCTGTTCTGCCTGGTGACCTTCCGCTCGTTGTCGGCGGTGTTGTGCATCGTCGTGCCGCTGGGCATCGTGGCAGTGCTGTGCAATGCCCTGATGGCGCTGCTGGGCATCGGCCTGAAGGTCGCCACTTTGCCGGTCATGGCGCTGGGGGTTGGCGTGGGAGTGGATTACGGCATCTACCTGTACGAGCGTATCCAGCACGAAATGGCCCATGGGCAAGACCTGCGCAACGCCTTCTACCGCGCCATGTGCCAGCGCGGTACGGCAGCGGTGTTCACGGCCGTGACCATGTCGATCGGGGTGGGTACCTGGGCGTTCGCGCCGCTCAAGCTGCAGGCCGACATGGGCATACTGCTGGCGTTCATGTTCCTGGTGAACGTGTTCGGGGCGATCTTCCTGCTACCGGCGCTGGCGGCCTGGTTCGACCGCGCCAAACCGTTGCCGGGCGGTGTGCCGGCCCACGCCAACCCGGCTTGACCCACCACTACGACAATAATGCTGCGGGCCGGCGGCATCGGCCCGCCCTGGGGGCTGTCCATGCAGACTACGCTGTCCAACGCCCAGGTGCTGGCGCACCTGGGGGTCGAGTTGGCCGACTATGAACGCCTGCTCGGCAACATGTACGACGCCGCGCTGGATACCCGGCGCCTGAACGAGGCCCTGCAACAGCTGCGCGGGTTGTTCGGCGCCTGCTATGTGACCTTGATCCTTCGCGTGCTGGACGAGCCCTTTCTGTCACCGATGATGGTGGCGGGTGACGTTGAACCGGGCGAGGGCGGGGTCAACCACTACGCGTATTGCGAGAAATCCACCTTGTTCGACAGGTTGCCGGTCGACCAGGTGTTCACCATCGAAGACCTGATGAGCGACCGCGAGTGGGCCAGCTCGTCGTTCTACCTGCTGTACTGCCAGCCCTACAGCTGCTACCACATGCTCGGGGTGGACATCAGCATGCCGGATGGCGGTACCTTGCGCCTGCGCATCAACCGGCCCCGTGAGCAACCGCGTTTCGGCGCCGTCGAGCGGGCGCTGTGCGCGATGCTTGTCGCCCACTTGCGCCGCGCCTTGCACATGCACACCTTGCTCGACCGCAGCGTCTCGCTGGGTAGTCTGTATTCGCAAACCATCAACCGCTTGGCGGTGGCGACCATCGTGCTCGATGAAAACGGCCATGTGCTGCAGCTGAACCCGGTGGCACGGGCGATCCTGGACAGCAACGACGGCCTGAAACTGGTGGGTGGTCGCCTTGAAGCGACCTACCCCAGCGATAACCGCGAGCTTGCCCGGCTGGTACGCAATGCGTTCTTGCGCAGCCGGCCGGGGGACAAGGTGGAGCAGGGCGCCGAGGCCATGTCGGTGTCACGGCCTTCGGGTCAGGTCAACCTGGGGGTGGTGGTCGAGCTGATCCCGTCCCAGGAGCTGGTGGAGGGCAAGGGCAAGCCGACCGTGGTTGTGTATGTGCGCGATGCGGTGGGCAAATCGCTGGTGAGCAACGGGGTGACCGCGCAGCTTTACAACCTGACCCCTGCCGAGACCGCACTGGCCCTGGAACTGGCCAATGGCTTGTCGCTGGAGGAGGCGTCCGAACGGCTCAATATCCGGCGCAATACGGCACGCGCGCACTTGCGTTCGATCTTCTCCAAGACCGGGGTGCGGCGCCAGACCGAACTGGTGCGCATCATGCTCAACAGCGTGGTTGCACTGGGGGCGCCAGGGCAGCTGGCCCAGCCGTCGGCGCCGGCATGCATGGGGTAGACGTGCGTTAGTGCGTTAGTCCGAGCGGACGATGCTCCCCTCGCAAAGGCCTGCCGATACTGGGCCACCGCTATCGGTAACCAAGGAGAACAAGAATGACCGACAGTAAACCGGCCAGCCGTTGTCTGCTCACTGCCCGTGCGCTTGCCCCGCAGAACCTGGCGCTGGTGATGCTGCTCAGCGCCCTTGCAACTGGCGTGCAGGCCGCCCCTGAGGACGTCGAGCGCCTGGGCAAGGACCTGACCTGCCTGGGGGCCGACCCGCAGGGCAACGCCGACGGCAGTATCCCACCGTTCTCCGGCCAATGGCTGGGGGCGCCGCCCCAGGTGGACTTCAAGGGCACCGGCCATCATCCCGTCGACCCGTACGCCAGCGAAAAGCCGCTGTTCGTTATCAGCGCCGACAACATGGCTCAGTACGCCGACGCGCTGTCCGATGGGCAAAAGGCCCTGTTCAAGCTGTACCCGGCCACCTTCAAGATGCCGATCTACCCCAGCCACCGGGACTTCCGTTTCGACGATGCGGTGTGCCAGGCCACCCGTGAAAATGCCAAGGTGGCCAAGCTGGTAGATGATGGCGAGGGGGTGGTCGGCAAGACCGGCGGCACGCCGTTCCCGGTGCCGCGCAGCGGCCTGGAGCTGCTGAAGAATGCGTCCACGTTCACCCTGCGCGCCTGGACAGAGGAATACACCTCCGACAACGCGTATGTACTCAAGGATGGCAACATCAACTGGGGCCGGGTGCACTCGCGCAACCTGGCGCCATCGCTGGAACCGGGCAAGGCGGGCGACACGGTCGGCAACTCGTCGTTCTACCTCAACGAGACGCTGTTGCCGCAGCGCGACAAGGGCGAGATCAATACCGGCACCGAATTCTGGAACGACAAGACCGAACCGCGCCAGGCCTGGCGGTACGACCCCGGCACTCGGCGGGTGCGGCAGTCGCCGGGGTATGGCTTCGACATGTCGTTCCCTGGCAGCGGCGGCTCGATCACCGTGGACGAGGTGCGCCTGTTCAACGGCTCGGGGCAGCGGTATGACTGGAAAATTGTAGGCAAGCGCGAAATGTTCATCCCGTACAACGCCTACAAGGTCCATGCCCCGCAGCTCAAGTACGCCAGCCTGCTGACTCCGGGCCATCTCAACCCGCAGGCGATGCGTTACGAGCGCCACCGGGTGTGGGAGCTGGAGGGCACCCTCAAGCCCGGCTACCGCCACCTGTATGGCAAACGCAAGTTGTACATCGACGAAGATACCTGGTTCCCGATGCTGGCCGACAACTACGACAACCGCGGCGAGCTGTGGCGCACCTCGATGGTGAACTACTTCTATGCCTATGAAACCCAGCGCCCGCAGGCCGGTGTCGGGCTTTACCACGACCTCAATGCCGGCAGCTACCTGGCGTTCAACCTGATCAACGAGCAGCGCAACGGCTACCTGCTCAACCGGCCGGGTTTCAGCCCGCGCGACTTTGGCCCCGAGGCGGCGCGGCGTTTCGGCCAGTAGAGCCTGGGCGGGCCCCGTCTAGTCCGATTGAAGGATGAGGGCCCGGCAGGTCTGTTCAAAGATGTCAGCCAGGCAATGCCCCTGCTCGCGCAGGGGCATTGCCGATGAATGGCGTATCCAACACAGGAATAACAACAACATGACCAAGCTCGCCGAACTCTCCCTCGACAGCGCCCAGCGCGCCCATCGCTACGCCAGGGGCTGGCACTGCCTTGGGGTGGCCGATGACTACCGTGATGGCAAGTTGCATACCCTGAATATCTTCGGCACGCGCCTGGTGGCGTTCGCCGCCAGCACTGGCGGCATCACCATCCTCGACGCCTTCTGCCCGCACATGGGCGCCGACCTGTCCCAGGGCACCCTCGAGAACGACACCGTGGTGTGCCCGTTTCACCACTGGAAATACGACAGCAGCGGCAAATGCGTGGAAGTCCCGTACTGCAAGCGCATTCCGCCCAAGGCCAAGACCCGCAGCTGGCTGACCTGCGAGGAAAACAACCTGCTGTTCATCTGGAACAACCCCGAAGGCCGTGCGCCGAAAGCCGGCGTGGTGATTCCGCATCTGCCGCAGATGGACGACCCGGAGTGGATCCACGAATGGAACATCGACACCATGCTGATCGAGACCAACCCGCGCGAGCTGGTCGACAACCTGGTGGACGCTCAGCATTTCGGGCCGGTGCACGGCACGCCCACCAAGTACTTCGCCAACGTGTTCGAGGGACATATCGGCCGGCAGATCTTCCACGGCGACTCCGAGCGCCTGGGTGGCGACCTGATCGCGCCCTCGGCGTATTACGGGCCGGCCACCCATTTTACCGAGCTGAGCTCGATGTTCGGTGATGTGCGGGTGCATGCCATTCTGCTCAACAGCCACGTGCCGGTGGGCCCCGACAGTTTCGTGCTGCGCTTCGGTTGCATGGTCAAGCGCGTGCCGGGCTGGACCGAGGAGCAGAACAGCGAAATCGCCAAGGCCTATGTCATGGGCAACCGCGCCTCGTTCTACCAGGACGTTGACATCTGGAAGCACAAGGCCCGCATCGACAAGCCGGTGCTGGCCGAGAACGACGGCCCGGTGTACCAGTTGCGCGAGTGGTACCAGCAGTTCTTCACCGACGAGGACCAAGTGCCGGCGAGCATGGCCGAGCGGCGCGAGATTGTCACCGTGGACGAGCGCTGAGTGGCGCAAGGCCCCGCCAGTGCAGCTGGCGGGGATGCAGACCGAGGGTGCTTGCCATGAAATTGCAGAGCTTGCTGGTTTACTGCGTACCGTTGTCCGTGGTGC
Source organism: Pseudomonas sp. CM25 (assembly GCF_013179705.1). Taxonomy (NCBI): domain Bacteria; kingdom Pseudomonadati; phylum Pseudomonadota; class Gammaproteobacteria; order Pseudomonadales; family Pseudomonadaceae; genus Pseudomonas; species Pseudomonas sp. CM25. The sequence goes on from NZ_JABMCW010000154.1 coordinate 7,020, forward strand.
TGATCATCGGCTTCACCTTGCTGGCCTCCGCGGCGCCGGAGTCGGCCGGGGCCAAGGCATGCAGGCATATTCCGGGGTGCCTGAGCATCCTGCCGAGTTTTCAGGGGCTGCCGGGGGTGAGGTAATTGGGCGCAGCCGGTGCCATGCGCCGCGTTGAATTCTTCGCGGCGCTACGCGGAGCGCCCAGCATCAGTTCTCTGCGCGGCAGCGCAGCCCAATGGGCTGGGCAATCTCTTAAGGTTTCAGATGGTGGGCGAGGCAGCTTAGCTGTTCCAGTCTGGCGCAAATACCGGGCTCACCACCCGCTGATCCTTCGGCAAGCCGGCAATCGCCGCGCGGTCCTCGTCATCCAGCTGCACCTGCAGGGCCGCCAGGTTGGCCAGCTGGTTTTCGCGGCTGCTGGCCTTGGGGATTGCCGCCACGCCGTCCTGCTCCAGCAACCATCTCAGCGCTACCTGGCTGGGCAGCACGCCATGCTTGCGGGCAATCGCCTGGATCACCGGCTGTGCTGCCGCCTGGCCACGGGCCAGCGGGGTGTAGGCGGTGAGCAACAGGTCGTGGCGGCGGGCGTAGTCGAGCAGCGGTTGCTGGTCGAGCAGCACGTGGTATTCCACCTGGATCGCCGACAGCGGGGCCCCCAGGCTTTCCACCACCTGGCGCAGCAGCCCCAGCGGGAAGTTGGCCACGCCAATATGGCGTGCCTTGCCCTCGTCGCGCAGCGCTACCAGTGTGTCGATACTGCGGGCCAGATCCCAGTCCTGGCCAGGCCAGTGGATGTGGAACAGGTCCACCTGCTCGGTCCCCAGGGCGCGCAGGCTGTCCTCCAGCGACTGACGCATGGTCTTGGGCTCCAGCTTGTCCCACCACACCTTGGTGGTCAGGTGGATCTGCTCGCGCGGTACGTCGCTGTCGCGCAGGGCCTGGCCGACGGCGGCTTCGTTTTCATAGGCGGTGGCGGTGTCGAGGTGCCGGTAACCCAGGTCCAGCGCCTGGCGCACGGCCTGGGTGCATTCGGCGCCGGTCATTGGCCAGGTGCCAAGGCCGATCGCAGGCAGGTCCAGGCCGTTACGGGTGGTGAGCCTTTGCATGTAAATTCCTTGTAGGGTTGAGCAGGGTGGCGCTCGATGGTCGGCGATCAGCGCGGCGCGGGCCATGCGTTCGCAGCGCAAAGTGGTCGATCAGCGAACAGAAAATGCAATTGGCCTGGACAAGCGGCATTTGAACTTCCTTATGCTGGGCTATCTCTTCTAGAATCCGAGCAGTTGCATCCGCCAGGCCAGGCCTGTGCGGCCTTCCCTGGGCGTTGCAACCTGCCGCGCCGTCATCGAGAGAGCCATGAGTTCCAGTACACCGCTGTCCGGCGTCAACCAACCCCTGCGTGGCATTGGCCTGGTGGTGGTGGCGACGTTCCTGTTCGCCAGCCACGATGCCTTGTCCAAATTCCTCGGCGGCCTGTACCCGATCATCATGGTGGTGTGGGCGCGGTATGTGGTGCATACGCTGCTGATGGCTGGCATCTTCCTGCCCAAGTCGGGCCTCAATGTGCTGCGCACCCGTCGTCCGCTGTTGCAGACGCTGCGTGCACTGAGCCTGCTGAGCACAAGCCTGCTGTTCACCACTGGCCTGCAGTACCTGCCGCTGGCCGAGGCCACGGCGGTCAACTTCCTGGCCCCGGTACTGGTGACGGCGTTGTCGGCGCCGCTGCTGAAGGAGCGGGTGACGGTAGGGCAGTGGGTGGCAGTGGTGATGGGCTTTATCGGCGTGCTGGTGGTGGTGCACCCGGGTGGGGCGATGTTCACGCCGGCGATCCTGTACCCGTTCGGCTCGGCACTGGGCTTCTGCTTTTATCAGCTGCTCACGCGCATCCTGGCCGCCCATGACAGCCCGACCACCAGCAACTTCTATGCAGGGCTGTGCAATACCCTGGTGATGAGTGCGCTGGTGCCGTTCTTCTGGGAAGTGCCGCGCTGGGACCATGCGCTGCTGATGCTGGCACTGGGCGGCTTCGGCATGACTGCGCACCTGTTGCTGACCCAGGCCTTCCGGCATGCGGCACCGGCATTGCTGGCGCCGTTCAGCTATTGCCAGATCGTGTTTGCCGGGTTGCTGGGGTTGGTGGTGTACAGCCAGGTGCCGGATACGCTGAGTCTGGTGGGGATTTCCATCATCTGCCTCAGTGGACTGGGGGCGGCCTGGATGCAGCGGCGCAAATAAAAGCCTGTATCGCTATGACGGCTGGGGGCCTGCAGCCATGAACTGCAAAATTCGCTCGCGCAGCCAGCGCTCGGCGGGGTCGTTGTCCTGGGCACCGCTCCAGACCATCGACAGCTCGGCCTCGGTGATCTCGAACGGCGCCGGATCGGCGCGCAGGCTGCCGTCGTCGGCCAGGGCGCAGGCAGCGTAGTCCGGTACGGTGGCGATCATCTCGGTGTTGCGCAGCAGGGCCCGCAGGCTGCCGAACTGCGGCACCGCCAGCACCACTTTACGGCAACGGCCGATGCGCGCCAGGTCAAGGTCGATGTTGCCGCTCATGTCGCCCGAGAACGACACCATCACATGCGGGCGGGCGCAGTATTCATCAAGGGTCAGCGGCCCCGGGCGGTCGTCGGCGCGTAGCACTCGCACGCCGATGTCGCGCAGCTTGCGGCGCTTGGCGGTGGCCGGCAGGTCGGTGGTGTAGCTCACGCCCACCGATATCTCGCCGCTGGCCAGCAGGCCCGGCATCAGCAGGAAGTTGGCCCGCCGCACCACCACGCTGATGTCCGGGGCTTCTTCGCGCAGGGCCTGCAGCAGGGCCGGAAACAGGCCGAACTCGGCATCGTCGGACAGGCCAAGGCGGAACACGTTGCAGCTGTTTGCCGGCTCGAATTCGCGAGCACGGCTGATGGCGGCGGAAATCACGTCCATGGCCGGGCCAAGTTCGGCGAAGATCTGCATGGCCCTTGGCGTGGGCTCCATGGCCCGGCCATTGCGAATCAGCAGCGGGTCGTCGAACAGTTCACGCAGGCGGGCGAGGGCGGCGCTGACCGTGGACTGGGTGATGAACAGCTTTTCGCCGACCCGGGTCAGGTTGCGTTCGATCATCAAGGCTTCGAACAGCACCAGCAGGTTCATGTCGACGCGGCGCAGGTCGTTGCGGTTCATGAGGGCTCGGGTTCCGGAGTGAAAGGCAGGGCGGTGTATTGAAGCACGGCGCAGGCCCGTGTGCCTTGTATGGATGTGCGGGGGTGTTGGCGGCGGTACGCACCGCAGTGAAAGAGCCAGCCTATCAGCACGCAACAGCCACTCTATTAGAACTCTGCCCAAGCTCGGCTAGTCTTTCCCCTGGCCCCGCGAATTCCGCGAGCGGGCGGCCTGTCAGCACCTGCGTGCAAGACCGCGCCAACCCGCCGTGACAGCTTCGCAAGCCCCGTGTAGACCTGATGAGGGGTAGCACGAGCCCACACGCTCGGCTGAAAGAACACCTGGCATAGACCGGAAATCTGGATAACCGACCCAAAGGTACCCGCAGATGTCGAACGAATCGAAATGCCCGTTCCATCAAACCGCAGGTGGCGGCACCACCAACCGTGACTGGTGGCCTGACCAGCTCAACCTGAGAATTCTTCACCAGCATTCCTCCAAATCTGATCCGATGGACCCGGACTTCGACTATGCCAAGGCGTTCAAGAGCCTTGACTTCCAGGCCCTCAAGCAAGACCTCAGCGCCCTGATGACCGACTCGCAGGACTGGTGGCCCGCAGACTTCGGCCATTATGGGCCGTTGTTCATCCGCATGGCCTGGCACAGCGCCGGTACTTATCGTATTGGCGATGGCCGCGGTGGCGCGGGCGCTGGGCAGCAGCGCTTCGCCCCGCTCAACAGCTGGCCGGACAACGTCAGCCTGGACAAGGCCCGGCGCCTGCTGTGGCCGATCAAGCAGAAATACGGCAACAAGATTTCGTGGGCCGACCTGATCGTGCTCACCGGCAACGTCGCCCTCGAATCCATGGGGTTCAAGACCTTCGGCTTTTCGGGTGGGCGCGCCGATGTGTGGGAGCCGGACGAAGACGTGTACTGGGGCTCGGAAAAGGTCTGGCTGGGCGGTGATACCCGCTATGGCAAGGAACAGGTCAAGGCCCAGCCGCCAGGGCAGGGCGACCTGGTCGCCGAACCTGCCAAGCGCCCGGAGGAAGAAAGCCGCGACCTGGGTGGCGAGCGCAACCTGGAAAACCCGCTGGCCGCCGTGCAGATGGGCTTGATCTACGTGAACCCGGAAGGGCCTGAAGGCAACCCTGACCCGGTCGCCTCGGGGAAGGACATCCGTGACACCTTCGGCCGCATGGCCATGAACGATGAAGAAACCGTGGCGTTGATCGCCGGCGGCCACGCCTTCGGCAAAACCCACGGCGCCGGCCCTGCCGACAACGTCGGCCCCGAGCCGGAAGCCGCAGGCCTTGAATTGCAAGGTCTGGGCTGGCCCAACAAATTCGGTACCGGCAAGGGCGGCGATACCATCACCAGCGGCCTGGAAGTGACCTGGACCTCGACCCCGACCCGCTGGAGCAACGAGTACCTCAACAACCTGTTCAACTTCGAGTGGGAACTGACCAAGAGCCCGGCGGGCGCGCACCAATGGCGGCCGAAAGAGGGCAAAGGGGCAGGCACCGTGCCTGATGCCCACGACCCGGCCAAGCGCCATGCCCCGTCGATGCTCACGTCCGACCTGGCGCTGCGCTTCGACCCGATCTACGAGCCCATCGCCCGGCGTTTCAAGGACAACCCGGAGCAATTGGCGGATGCCTTCTCTCGCGCCTGGTACAAACTGATCCACCGCGACATGGGCCCGCTGGCGCGCTACCTGGGCCCGGAAATGCCCAACGAAGAGCTGCTGTGGCAAGACCCGATTCCCAAGGTCGACCACCCGCTAGTGGACGAGCAGGACATTGCCGCGCTCAAGGCCAAGGTGCTGGCGTCGGGCCTGACGGTTGGCGAACTGGTGGCTACCGCGTGGGCTGCGGCGTCGACCTTCCGTGGCTCGGACAAACGCGGCGGGGCCAATGGCGGCCGCTTGCGCCTGGCCCCGCAAAAAGACTGGCGGGCCAACGAAGGCACCGCCAAGGTGCTGGCGGCGCTGGAGCAGATCCAGGCCGGGTTCAATACTGGTGGGAAGAAGATTTCACTCGCCGACCTGATCGTCCTGGCTGGGGCCGCTGCGGTGGAAAAGGCGGCCAAGGACGCGGGGCACAACCTCAACGTCGCGTTCCGCCCGGGGCGTGCCGATGCCTCGCAGGCGCAGACCGATGTCGAGTCGTTCGCCGTGCTGGAGCCCCTGGCTGATGGTTTCCGCAACTTCAGCAAGGACCGATACAGCGTCAAGGCCGAAAAACTGCTGCTGGACAAAGCCCAGTTGCTGACCCTGACCGCCCCGGAACTGGCCGTGCTGATCGGTGGCCTGCGGGTGCTGGGCGCCAACCATGGCGGTAACACGCAAGGCGTGTTCACCGACAAGGTCGGCACCTTGAGCAACGACTTCTTCCGCAACTTGCTGGACATGAGCGTGGAGTGGAAGCCGACCTCGGCAGACAACGAAGCGTTCGAAGGCCGTGACCGCAAGACCGGGCAGGTGAAGTGGACCGGTAGCCGCGTCGACCTGGTGTTTGGCTCGCATGCCCAGCTGCGGGCGGTGAGCGAGGTGTACGGCAGCGGTGATGGCGGTGACAAGTTTGTCCGTGACTTTGTGGCGGCCTGGGAGAAGGTCATGGAGCTGGATCGTTTTGACCTGAAGTAAAGGCGTTATCGGTGGGACGCGCTGCGTCCCATTCGCGGGCTTGCCCGCTCCCACAGGAGGGCTGCGCTGTACCTGTGGGAGCGGGCAAGCC
>NZ_JABMCW010000155.1:0-12686 GCF_013179705.1 Pseudomonas sp. CM25
AGGAAACTGCTGGACGCCATCGAGGCCAGCAAGCGCCCGAGCCTGGCGCGTTTCATCTATGCACTGGGCATTCCGGATGTTGGTGAAGAAACCGCCAAGGTGCTGGCCCGCTCGTTGGGCAGCCTGGCACGGGTGCAGCAGGCACTGCCGCAGGTGCTTACCTACCTGCCGGACATCGGCCTGGAGGTTGCCCACGAGATCCACAACTTCTTCGAAGACGAGCACAACCAGAAGGTTATCAGGCAATTGCTGGACAGCGGCATGCAGCTGCAGGACGAAGGCGAGCTGGCGGCAGAGTTTGCGGCCAGCACCACCCTGGCCGGCATGATTGCCAAGCTCGACATCGCCTCGGTCGGCCCGACCGGTGCCGAGAAGCTGGTGGCCAAGCTCGACAGCCTGGAAAAGATCATCGCGGCCGACGGCATCGACCTGCGCCAGGCCTTGGCGGCCAAGCAGGCCGATGCCGTGCGTGAGTTCTTCAAGGATGAAGCCAACCAGCAGCTGGCGCGGGCCATCGAGGCGCAGCTGCTGGCGTTCGGCATGCACTGGAGCAGCGAGAAGAAGGTTGCCGAAGGCCTGCCGCTGGCGGGCCAGACCTGGGTGCTGACCGGCAGCCTGGAGCGCATGAGCCGCGACATAGCCAAGGACAAGCTGGAAAGCCTGGGGGCCAAGGTGGCCGGCTCGGTTTCTGGCAAGACCCACTGCGTGGTGGCGGGGCCGGGTGCCGGTTCCAAGCTGGCCAAGGCCAGCGAGCTGGGGGTGAAGGTGCTCGATGAGGATGCCTTCATCGGCTTCCTGGCCGAGCAGGGTATCGCGGTCTAACCCTTCTGCGCACCCCTGTAGGAGCGGCCTTGCGCCGCCCCTCCCATTGTAGGAGCGGGTTCACCCGCGAATAGGCCTTTGCAGGTCACCCCTGTCCGGACAAGTCATTGAGAAATGATGACTTTTTCTCATCCAGAGGTTGTATCTGCCCCCAAGACCGGTACAATGGCGCCACTCGCTGCTCAGCGAGGCATGTAGTGGTGGCCCCATCGGTCCCCCCGCATTGATTACCCGTCAACCTGGTCAGATCCGGAAGGAAGCAGCCATAGCGGGAACATCGAGTGCCGGGGTGTGGCTGGTGGGGCCGCCTCCATTACGTAAGTCCTTAATTCTAAAGGACTTCCTCCCAAGAAAATCTAGAAGTGGGCCAGTACCGTATTGCACCTAGTGGTGCGCTGTGGACGGCATTCCAGCCGACTATAAACCGCCTTCAGACAGGCTCCACCACCACTTTTTGCTACCGTGGTAATAGTCGTGTTCGTTAGGTTACTGTGAGGTTGCGGCCCCAATTTTCTACAGGGCAGTAGCATGCGCATTGCAGTACCCAGCGGCGTGGTACTGGCGATCAACCTAACCAAACAACTCGCAAGACTGCGTTTGATAAGAAGGTGGCTGCTGCGGCTCTAGCTGGAGCGGCAAGTACCGCTCCTTCTGGATACCCCGCAGTAGGCGTAGCAGTTGCAATTGTCAGTGTCTCCGCCATTTTTCCTACCCTATCTGTCCGCCATCATACATGAAGCCCCGCAGATCCAGGTCTGCGGGGTTTTTCATTTCGGGATTATTAATAGCATTTGTAGATAGCTCACCGTGACGGGGAAATATCAACTCACCGCTTCCGCGCGGGAAGTTGGTCGGAGCATCCCTGGTCTCAAAAGATGTGAAAGGAGAGGGGCTGGACCTGACATTTCTGCCAGTTGTCCTGCATAGCGGGCACTCCTACAGTAGAGCTGTTTAATCCATGCCGTTACGAGTGAGGAATGAGCCATGAGTTTACCAGGAGCTGTACCCCCAAGCGCCCCAGTAACAGTGGATGGCGTCGCGTCGATTGATGAAGAGCTCAAGGGCTTTGCGGCTTACGTGAAATCGAAATATCCGAACACGACGTCTACAGCCTTGCAACGTCCTTATATAGATGATGTGATTCACCCTGCGGCCACCGAGGATTTTGGGATCAGTGATGAATTGGTTGAGGATTCTGAGAGTACGGTGACTGTGCTTGTTGCTCTGGATGCCAAAACGGCGGAGCAAGACTATCTTGGCTTGTTTTGGGGGGGGAATCTGGTTGCGGGAGGGAAAATCACTAGTAGTGAGGCAGGGAAGTATAAGACATTCAAGATTGAAGGTAAGAAAATCCCAGAAGGTAGCTCTTTTTTGAAGTATACGGTGTACAAAGCAGTCGGCGGCGCATTTCTTGAGTCTCCGACAGTTAGCACGTTGTTCCGTAGAGGTCAGCCGGGCGTGAAAGGGACGCAAGGTGTTGGCTTGGAGCTCAGTGCGCCCGTCGTGGCCTTGCCTGCGTCTTCCGTTATTGGTCAAGACGAAGCAAAAGCAGGTATCAAGGTCACCATACTTGCCTATCTGAGCATGAATGAGAATGATGTGATCTATGTGTACTGGGGGGATCAGGAAATCTCGCACAAGGTGACTGAAGCTCAGGTCGGTAAGCCTATTGAATTGATGGTGCCGGAAGGTGTTGTAAAGGCAGAGGGCGATAGTAAATCATTGCCTGTATATTATTACGTTGCAGATGTCGTTGGTAACGAATCGGAATGGTCCGAAGAAACCAAGGTCGAGGTCAATACTGAAGGCGTTACGCTGAGCGCGCCTGAAGTGCTGAGTGGTAATGGTGCTGTTATCACAACGGGTGAGATCGAGACTGCCAGTATTTCACTGGACTATGTGGCCCTTCAGTTTCCTGGAAAGTTTCAGGTGGGTGACAGTCTCCTCCTGCATTGGGTGGGCACTACCGAGCAAGGTCAAAGCACATCAAAGAACTTTGGGCCGCTCATCGTCCAGGATTCGATCAAACCTCAGCAAGTTCAAGTTCCGTACGATCAGTGGTGGCCACTCGGTGGAGGCAGTGCACAGTTTTCATATACGTTGACACCCAAGACTGGGGTGCCCATTACATCGAAGAAAGGGTATATCAACGTTACAGGCATGGCTTCGTTGTTGCCAGTGCCGACGATCCACAAGACAGAAGGTGGTTGGGTTGATCCGGACCTCAAATTCATTAATGTCCTGATTCCGCTGACTGCCAATTTTCAAGCACAAGATGAAATTACCCTTGTGTGGCATGGTACAAAATCGGAGGGTTCCCCGCTTTCGATACCTGTAAAAAAGGTACCGGTCACCAGCAATATGGTTGGCAGCCCGATAGCGATCCGGCTTGCTGGGCTGACTTTCCTCAAGGTGCTTGAAGGTGGTTTTGTGAAAGTCTCGTACCACGTGGCACGAGGCAAGCAGGTCTTCAAGTCTGAAACCGCAACTTACGAAATTGGCGACCCTGTTGAGAGCCTGCCGGCACCTGCAACTGAATTGCCGCTGATCAATAGCACCCTGGATCCCGATAATGATGAATATGAATTCAATATGGTCATCGAGATCCCTGAGGGTGCTGAGCAACCGGCCCCGTGCACGATTTACCTGCATTGGGAAACCTCTGAAGGTGATTATTATCGCGACGAACTGAAAGTCTCTAAAGATGATAACGGACCCTTTCGATTCACTGTGCCTCGCTCTGTCTATGAGTTAGAAGGTGCAGCGCCTGTAGAAATGACGGTATACTACGCGGTCGAATGGCCAGGAAAGCCTATTGCTGCATCCGCTGATTTTGTCTTCACCGTGGCAACCGCAGCGATGCAGAAGAATTTCATTGGCGCTCCAGTGGTGCCCTTGGAAGTGGGCGGCAAACTGAACCTGACACCAATCATTGACAATCTACTCCCCGTGCGTGTCGATCACCCCAGTCTGGCGCTTGGCGATGAAGTTGTCATCAAGGTCGGTAATTACTCAAGCGGTAAGATGCTGCTGACCAGTGCGGGTGCCAAAACATTCAATTTGCCGCTTGATCGAGTACTCGCTCAGAACATGAAATCACTGCTGGATAGTGCTGCTCAACCCCTTGCTGTGCGCTACGAATTGGTACGCAATGGGACCACGCAGGTCACTCTTTCCAATGTGCTTAATTTGCAGCTTATTGGAGCGGTTTCCAAGGAGAATTTTGAGTCGGTTGGGGCCAGGACTTTGCCGCTTGGGGCGGTACTAGAGTGCCCTGGGCTAACCGTTACAGTGACCAGAGGCCATTGCTCATTGTTGTGTAGCCGCTGCGATGGTTGGTATCCAACCTGGGGGAATATTATTTCTACGGGCCATGGTGCCCATATAAAATTTACTCTGAGAGGGTTGGCCAAGGCGATCAGCTTTGATATCGCGGATGATTTTAGAGGGGCGCATAAAGTACGCTTTTACACGGCAGCCGGCACTGTGATTACTACCATTCCAGCGCCGAAATTTTCCGATGCCAAGCCGGCGGGGTATCGACCTCATTCCACACGGGTTTCATTCACCTCACCTAGTTCTGCCATCAAGTCGTTTGAGTTCATGGATGGCGGTACAAATGTGCATCTCGATAACATTCGGTACACACCTTTTTAGGGATGGTCCGAAAAAGCCATGCATCTCTGGCTAACTTCAGTGGCTGCCAGTTTAAAAAGCATCCGACTGATCCCAAAACTGGGATCAGTCGCGCGGTTCTATATTTTTTATTACCGCCAGCGCATCACGGCAGCCCTTTTGCGTATTACACACGCATTGACTGTCATCTCGTCAGGCCTGTGTAGCCCCCTTTTTTCCCAAGCCCCGCCGCAGCTAGCTGCATCAGGCGGCGGAATTTCGGGCATGCCAAATGATCTTCTTCCGGGCATTGCGCTGCGTGCCGCAAGCCCTTGCTCATGGCCTGCAACTGCTTGATCCGCGCATCAAGTTCGTCCGCCTTAGCCATCAGCATCTGCCGGTCTACCTGCAGGTCCACCAGCATCGCCCCCACTTCGTCCAGTGAAAAACCTGCAGCCTGCCCTAGGGCGATCAACGCCAGGCGGTCCGCAACATCGGCGGCGAACTGCCGCCGTTGCCCAGGTCCGGCCAAGGACTTGAGCAAGCCTTTCTTCTCGTAATAACGCAGCGTCGATGCACGTACGCCTGTGCGCTTGGCGACGTCAGCAATATCCATTCGGGCCCTTGACTTGAAGTTGACTTCAACTTCTATGCTGCGCGGCATGGTGTTGATCGTCAATCCTGGAGGGCTTTTGCATGACATTTTTATCGATATTTTCCGCTGCGTTGCCCATTGGTATCGGTGCCACGGTAGTGATGGACCTGTGGGCGCTTCTGCTCAGGCGGCTGGGTATCGCCACGTTGAATATGGCCATGGTCGGGCGCTGGGCGGGGCATTTGCTGAGCGGGCGTGTGCGGCATCAGGCGATTGCCAAGGCCGAGCCGGTTCGGCATGAACTGGCGTTGGGCTGGGTGATTCATTACGCCATTGGCGTGCTGTTCGCGGTGCTTCTGGTGGTGGTTGCGGGGGAGGGGTGGTTGCTGGTCCCTACCTTGGTGCCAGCGCTGGCGCTAGGTGTGCTGACCGTCGTGGCGCCATTGTGCTTCATGCAGCCGGCGATGGGGGCGGGGTTCTTTGCGTCAAAAACGCCGATGCCTGCGCGTAACTGCCTTAAGAGCCTGGCCACGCACTTCGTGTTTGGCGTAGGGCTGTTTGTGAGTGCGCGGCTGCTGGCTTCGGTGTGAGGAGATAGGGAGATGCGGCAGTGCTGGCACGGCTGCGCCATCAAGCACTACCGCCGTACCCCAACCAACCCGATCCCCCCATACCGCTGCACAATCCGCTCGATCTCACCGGACTGCTTCATCCGCACCAAGGCCCGCAGCAGCCTCTGCGTCGGTATCGCCGGATCATTGCGCACCATGCACCCCAGGTCCTGTTCCTCCAGCACTGCCAGCGCAGGCAGCTGCTGCTGCGCCGGCAAGCCCTGGTTGAACCACTGCAACGACAGCTGGTTGCTTACCGCATGCCGATACCGCCCCGCCTGCAGCTTCTGCAGCACCAGCAGCTGGCTGCGGCTGTCTTCGCGTTGCAATCGGCCTTGGTCCAGCAGAGGCTGCAGGGTCGAATAGGTGTAGCCCAGCACGGTGCCGACCGTCTGGGGTGGCAGATCCTCAGGTGGCATCGGGTGGCTTTCACCCACCCCCCCCACCAGCACGTCACGTTGGTGAATCAGCGGGATGCTCCAGACAAAATCCCCCGGCCGGTCATTGAACCATTGGGTGCTCACATAGCAGCGCACATCGATATCGCCACTGTTCATGGCCTCCTGCAAGCGCAGGCGGGCCATCACGTGAAACGCCGGGCGGACGCCCACTTCCCTGGCCATGGCCTGCATCAGGTCGTACAGCAAACCCTCCACCGGCTGGTCGCCTTCGATGCGCACCAGTGGCATGCTCCAGCTTTCAGCTACGGAAAAACGCACTACGGGCTGCTCAGCCAGGCTGCAGGAGCACCAAAGCAGTAACAGGGTCAGCAGTGTTCGCAAAAGCAATCCTCCCTGGACAGCGCGTCAGTATTGAAGCTTAGACGACTCGCGCAGGGTGCAATTTTGCCCCCGCTCCGCTAGCATTAGCGATCTTCCGCTCGATCAGGCTACGATGGTTTTTCGATGAGTTATCAGGTTCTTGCACGTAAATGGCGTCCGCGCTCGTTTCGCGAAATGGTCGGCCAGGCCCATGTGCTCAAGGCCTTGATCAATGCCTTGGACAACCAGCGCCTGCACCATGCCTACCTGTTTACCGGTACCCGTGGCGTGGGCAAGACTACCATCGCCCGAATCATCGCCAAGTGCCTGAACTGCGAAACCGGCATCACCTCTACACCCTGCGGCACTTGTTCGGTGTGCCGGGAAATCGACGAGGGCCGCTTCGTCGACCTGATCGAGATCGACGCCGCCAGCCGTACCAAGGTCGAGGACACCCGCGAACTGCTCGATAACGTGCAGTACGCCCCCAGCCGCGGGCGCTTCAAGGTCTACCTGATCGACGAAGTGCACATGCTCTCGACCCACTCGTTCAACGCCTTGCTCAAGACGCTGGAAGAGCCGCCTCCCTACGTCAAGTTCATCCTGGCCACTACCGACCCGCAGAAGCTGCCGGCCACCATCCTGTCGCGCTGCCTGCAGTTCTCGCTGAAGAACATGAGCCCGGAGCGGGTGGTCGAGCACCTGAGTCACGTGCTGGCCGCTGAGAACGTGCCGTTCGAACCCGATGCCCTGTGGCTGCTGGGCCGCGCCGCCGATGGCTCGATGCGCGACGCCATGAGCCTGACCGACCAGGCCATCGCCTTTGGCGAGGGCAAGGTGCTGGCGGCCGATGTGCGCGCGATGCTTGGCAGCCTTGACCACGGCCAGGTCTATGGTGTGTTGCAGGCACTGCTCGAAGGCGACGCCCGGGCCTTGCTCGAGGCCGTGCGCAACCTGGCCGAGCAGGGGCCGGACTGGGCTGGCGTGCTGGCCGAAATGCTCAATGTGCTGCACCGCGTAGCCATTGCCCAGGCGCTGCCAGAGGCCGTGGACAACGGCCAGGGCGACCGTGACCGGGTGCTGGCGCTGGCGTCGGCGCTGCCCGCCGAGGACGTGCAGTTCTACTACCAGATGGGCCTGATCGGTCGCCGTGACCTGCCCTTGGCGCCGGACCCGCGTGGCGGCTTCGAAATGGTGTTGCTGCGCATGCTGGCGTTCCGCCCGGCCGACACCGACGATGCGCCGAAGCCGGTGCTAAAGCCAGTGGGGATCAGCCAGGCCACAGCTGATCCTGCAACCCCGGTGGCAGCGCCAGCGGTTGCCGTGGCGCCGCCCCCTGCCGAGGCTGTGTCGCCAGAACCTGCCCCTGCCACTGCGCCGCTGGTAGTGCCGCCGCCTGCCACAGCTGACCATGAACCGGAACAGGAACCAGACACCGCGCTGAAAGCCGAGATCGAGGCCATTTCAGTGCCCGAGCCGGTTGCCGAGGTGGTTGACCTGCCTTGGGAGGAGCCGGTCGCAGCCTCCGAGCCTGCGCCGGTCGAGCCTGTGCCAGAGCCCTTGGCTGCCCCGCAGGCAGCGCCTCAGCCTGCGCCGCCGGCAACCCGGCCGGCACCTCAGCCTGAAGCCGACGCGCCGCCTTTCGATCCGTCCGCCTACGCCGCCGTGGGCATGGATCGCGACGATGAGCCGCCGCTGGACGACGACTATTACGGCGGTGAAAGCGACCCGGTCGGCTTCAGCTACCTGGACGAACTGGCCGAACACATCCAGGAAGAGGCGCCCAAACCTGTCGCGCAACCGCTGCCAGCGGCCAAGCCGGCCACCGGCCTGGCCCTGCAATGGCTGGAATTATTCCCGCAGTTGCCTGTGTCCGGGATGACAGGCAACATCGCGGCAAACTGTACCCTGATCGCCGCCGATGGCGATGACTGGCTGCTGCACCTGGACCCTGGCCAAGGCGCGCTGTTCAACGCCACCCAGCAGCGGCGCCTGAACGATGCGCTCAACCAGCACCTGGGGCGTACCCTGAACCTGCGTATCGAGCTGATCCTGCCCGAGCAGGAAACCCCGGCCCAGGCAGGGGCGCGCAAGCGTGCCGAGCGCCAGCAGGACGCGGTCACCTCGATCGAGCAGGATCCGTTGATCCAGCAAATGATCAAGTTGTTCGGTGCCAAGGTGCGGCAGGATACTATTGAGCCTGTAGAGGCCCTGGCCAATCAGGGCCAGTAACGGATAACCATGCGGCCGGCCCGGTGCCGGGCCGCATCACATGACCCAATCGAGGTATACCCCCATGATGAAAGGTGGCATGGCCGGCCTGATGAAGCAGGCCCAGCAGATGCAGGAAAAAATGGCCAAGATGCAGGAAGAACTGGCCAACGCCGAAGTCACCGGTCAGTCCGGTGGCGGCCTGGTGAGCGTGGTGATGACCGGTCGTCACGACGTGAAGCGCGTCAGCATCGACCAGAGCCTGATGTCGACTGACGAAGACGACAAGGAAGTGCTGGAAGACCTGATCGCCGCCGCGCTTAACGATGCCGTGCGCAAGATCGAGCAGAGCAGCCAGGACAAGATGGGCGGCATGACCGCCGGCATGCAACTGCCTCCGGGCTTCAAGATGCCGTTCTAAGGGCATTGCGATACCGAAACCGCCGCTGACAACAGCGGCGGTTTTTTTGTGCAGAAATTTCAGGCCAGATGCGGTCTGCTCTTTTGTAGGAGCGGCCTTGCCGGGGCGCCGGACCGGTCGGATAGGGCTGCGCATCAGCCGCGGCAATTCATGCTGCGAAGCAAAGCTCCTGGGGCCGCTGCGCGCCCCATCGCGACACAAGGCCGCTCCTACAAGGACGGTGTGGGGCTGGAGGCTGATTTGACGCCACTGCCCACGCTGGGTATAAACCGCCTCTTATTGATTTGTCAGGCCATTCCCATGAGCTTCAGCCCCCTCATCCGCCAATTGATCGACGGCCTGCGCATTCTGCCGGGTGTCGGCCAGAAAACCGCCCAGCGCATGGCCCTGCAACTGCTCGAGCGTGACCGCAGCGGCGGCCTGCGCCTGGCCCAGGCGCTGACCCAGGCCATGGAAGGGGTGGGCCACTGCCGCCAGTGCCGTACCTTGACCGAGCAGGAGCTGTGCCCGCAATGCGCCGATACGCGTCGTGACGACACCCAGCTGTGCGTGGTCGAGGGCCCGGTGGATGTGTATGCGGTGGAGCAGACCGGCTACCGGGGCCGTTACTTCGTGCTCAAGGGCCATTTGTCGCCGCTGGACGGCCTGGGGCCGGAGGCGATCGGTATTCCGCAGCTGATGGCGCGGATCGAGGAGCAGGGCACCTTCACTGAGGTGATCCTGGCGACCAACCCGACGGTGGAGGGTGAGGCGACGGCGCATTACATTGCGCAGTTGCTGAACGAGAAGGGCCTGGTGGCGTCGCGCATTGCCCATGGCGTGCCGCTGGGCGGCGAGCTGGAGCTGGTGGATGGTGGGACCTTGGCCCACGCCTTTGCAGGGCGGCGGCCGATTTCGCTCTGATTCGGAATTGTCGGGGGCGCGTTGCGCCCCCGAATAATCAGTATTCGCTGAGAGAAAATTCGGTAAGGCAGAAGGTAGGCACCCCGGCCGCCTGCAGCCGGCGCGACCCCTCCAGCTCTGGCAGGTCGATGATCGCCGCCGCCTCAAACACCTGCGCCCCGGTCCTACGCACCAGGTTGGCTGCTGCCAGCAGGGTACCGCCCGTAGCAATCAGGTCGTCGAAGATCAGCACCGAATCCCCTTCGCACAGGCTGTCGGCATGCACTTCCAGGAAGGCTTCGCCGTATTCGGTCTGGTAACCCTCGCTAAGCACGTCAGCCGGCAGCTTGCCTTGCTTGCGGAACAGGATCAGCGGCTTGTTCAACTGGTGCGCGATGATCGAGCCGATCAGGAAGCCCCGCGCGTCCATGGCGCCGATGTGGCTGAACTCAGCCTCGACATAGCGCTCGATGAACTGGTCGGCGACATAGCGCAGCCCACGCGGCGACTGGAACAGCGGGGTGATGTCGCGGAAGATCACGCCTGGTTTCGGGAAGTCCACTACCGGGCGGATCAGGGCTTTGAGGTCGAAAGCGTCGCTGTGCATTGTTGCGGGTATCCTGGGAAAACGAATGGCCAAGTATACCCGCTAAACGCAGGCCTCAGGCCTCGATTGCGCCACCGGCCAGCGCACACAGCTGGATCGGGTCGAGGATGTGCACTTCCTTGCCTTCGGCGCGCAGCAGGCCGTTCTGCTGGAAGCGGGTGAACACCCGCGACACGGTTTCCACCGCCAGGCCCAGGTAATTGCCGATTTCGTTGCGCGACATGCTCAGGCGGAACTGGTTGGCCGAATAGCCGCGTGCGCGGAAACGTGCGGACAGGTTGACCAGGAAGGTGGCGATGCGCTCGTCAGCGGTCTTTTTCGACAGCAGCAGCATCATTTGCTGGTCGTCACGAATCTCCCGGCTCATCACCCGCATCAGCTGGCGGCGTAGCTGCGGCAGTTGCACCGACAGCTCGTCGAGGCGCTCGAAGGGGATTTCGCACACCGAAGTGGTTTCCTGAGCCTGGGCCGATACCGGATAGGCTTCGGTATCCATGCCCGACAGGCCGACCAGCTCGCTGGGCAGGTGGAAGCCGGTGATCTGCTCCTCGCCGCTGTCGCTCAGGCTGAAGGTTTTCAGGGCGCCGGAACGTACCGCGTAAACCGAGCCAAAACTGTCCCCCTGGCGGAACAGGAACTCGCCTTTTTTCAGCGGTCGCCCGCGCTTGACGATTTCATCCAGTGCATCCATGTCTTCCAGATTCAGTGAAAGAGGCAGGCACAGGGGGGCCAGGCTGCAATCCTTGCAATGGGCCTGGTTGTGTGGGCGCAGTTTGACTGGCTCGGACATTTGAATCGATCCTTGTGGGAAAGCACACATAAGTCGTAAGGGTAACCCACGACACAGGGTGTAGGCCAGCGTGCGCGATGATGGTGCGCCGTGGCGAAACCCCGGCAGTGGCCTGCCGGGAGTCCTTGTGTGCCCAATAGTGTGCCCGACAAGGAAACTTGTCCATGCGGTCGAACGACTCGGTGTTCAGATCACCCGTGAGAAGCGTTGGCGGTTCTGCATCGCCAGGTAGGCGTCGAACACCATGCACACCGAGCGCGCCAGCAGGCGGCCAGCTGGCAGGATGCGGATGCCCTTGTCGTCCAGGCTGATCAGGCCGTCGCGCTGCAAGTTCAGCAGCTGGGGCCAGAGGTCGTTGAAGTAGCCGCGAAAGTCGAGGGTGAAAGCCTGTTCGATGGGCTCGAAGTCCAGTTCGAAATGGCAGATCAGCTGCTGGATCACCGCCCGGCGTACGCGGTCGTCCTGGCTGCAGAGCAGACCACGCTGGGTGGCCAGCTGGGCGTTGGACAGGCTTTCCTGGTAGGTGGCGAGGTCGCTGCTGTTCTGGCAATACAGGTCGCCGATCTGGCTGATGGCCGACACGCCCAGCCCGATCAGGTCGCAATGGCCATGGGTGGTGTAGCCCTGGAAATTGCGCTGCAGGGTGCCTTCTTCCTGGGCAATCGCCAGCTCGTCGTCGGGCAGGGCGAAGTGGTCCATGCCGATGTAGCGGTAGCCGGCTGCGGTCAGCTGGTCGATGGTCGCGTGCAGCATCTCCAGCTTGGCGGCCGCGCTGGGCAGGTCGTTGCTGTCGATGCGCCGCTGTGGCATGAACCGCTCGGGCAGGTGGGCGTAGTTGAACACCGAGAGCCGGTCGGGTTGCAGGCGGATCACTTCTTCGACGGTACGGGCAAAGCCTTCCGGGGTTTGCTTGGGCAGCCCGTAGATGAGGTCGAGGTTGACCGAGCGGAACTGCAGCGTGCGCGCAGCCTCGATCAGGGTGCGGGTCTGCTCCAGGCTTTGCAGGCGGTTGACTGCGCGCTGCACGGCCGGGTCGAGGTCCTGCACGCCGAGGCTGACGCGGTTGAAGCCCAGCTCGCGCAGCAGGCCCATGGTCGACCAGTCGGCCTCGCGGGGGTCGAGCTCGATGCCGTAGTCCCCGGAATCGTCCTCCAGCAAGTGGAAATGCTGGCGCAGGGTGGCCATCAGCTGGCGCAATTCCACATGGCTGAGGAAGGTCGGCGTGCCGCCGCCGAAATGCAGTTGCTCGACCCGTTGCCCAGGCGCCAGGTGGCAGGCGATCAGGCGGATTTCCTGCTCCAGGCGCTGCAGGTAGGGCGCAGCGCGGGCGCGGTCTTTGGTGATGACCTTGTTGCAGGCGCAGTAGTAGCA
>NZ_JABMCW010000156.1:0-12680 GCF_013179705.1 Pseudomonas sp. CM25
CATACCGTCGACACCTCGAACCACTTTACCCTTTACCGTCTGCAACTCGACCCCAAGGACCCGACCCGCTACCTGCTCGACGGCAAGTCGCTGCCGCTGGCCCGGCAAACCATCAGTGTGGCGGTCAAGGCCGAGGATGGCAGCCTGAGCCAGGTGCAGCGGCAGCTCTACAGTTCGCAGTTCGGCCCGGTGGTGCAATGGCCGGGGCGCCTGGACTGGGATGCGCACACGGCCTACAGCTTGCGTGACGCCAACCTGGAAAATACCCGGGTATTGCAGCAGTGGTACCAGATCAACCGTGCCGACAGCCTGGCAGCCTTGAAGGGCTCGGTGGCGCAACTGCAGGGTATTCCGTGGGTCAACACGCTGGCCGTGGACGAAGGCGGCCGGGCCTTGTACCTGAACCAGTCGGTGGTGCCTTACGTCGACCAGCAGTTGCTCGATACCTGTAGCAACCCCAAGGCACAAGGGCGCATGGTCGTGATGGACGGCTCCCGTAGCGCGTGCCACTGGAAGGTCGATGCGCAGGCGGCGCAGCCGGGCATATTCCCGGCACGGCTGCTGCCGAGCCTTGAGCGCGAAGACTTCGTGCAGAATTCCAACGACCCTGCCTGGATGGCCAACCCGGCGCAGCCGCTGACCGGTTACTCACCTTTGGTCAGCCGCGACGACCAGCCGCTGGGCATGCGCGGCCGCTTTGCCCTGCAGCGCTTGCAGGGCACGGCGCTGTTGGGGGTGGACGACTTGCAACGCATGGTGACCGATGACGAGGTGTACCTGGCCAGCCTGGTGCTGCCAGACCTGTTGCAATGGTGCAAGGGTGCCGGTGTCGACGTACAGCCGGTTTGCAGCAGCCTGGCAGCCTGGAATGGCAAGGCCGACCTCGACAGTGGCATTGGCCTGGTGCATTTCCAGAACCTGTTCAATGCCCTGGCCGAGCATCCGGAAAGCTGGCGGGTGGCCTTCAACCCGGCTGACCCGCAGCACACGCCACGCGGCCTGGCAATCGAGCAGGCAGCTGTGGGCAAGCTGGTGCATGCTGCGGCGCTGGCTTCACTGAAACAGGTAAGGGAGAGCGGCATGGCGGGGGATGCGCGCTGGGGGCAGGTGCAACAGGCCATCAATGGCACGCCGGTAGCGGGAGGCCCGCAGGCACTGGGCGTGTACAACGCGATCTACAGCGTGCCGCATGGGCAGGGCAAGCGTCTGGTGGTCAGTGGTACCAGTTACTTGCAATTGGTCAGTTTTACCGACAAGGGGCCAGAAGCCCGTGGGCTGCTGGCGTTCTCGCAGTCGAGCGAAGCGGCTTCGGCGCATGCCAGTGATCAGACCAGGGCGTTTGCGGCCAAACAATTGGCGGTGATCCCGTTTACCGAGGCGCAGATCAAGGCCGATCCGCAGTATCGGGAAGTGCTGATCAGTGAGCGGGACAAGGGGGCGGTGGCCAACAGGCCCTGAGGCATTAGCCTGTGCTGGCCCCTTCGCGGGTTTACCCGCGAAGGGGTCGGTAGTACCAACGCTGCAATGTCAGGAAAACTCGAACGGCGCCAGCTGGAAGCCTTGCTCGTCAACCTGCAAGGCCCAGCCGCGGCGATCCCAGTCGCCCAGCACGATGCGCCGAGCCGGCTGCCCATCCACCACCAGCTTGTGGATCGCCGGCCGATGGGTATGGCCATGCACCAGCGTGCGCACGCCATGCGCCGCCATCACCTTCGGTACTTCGTCTGGCGTGACGTCGACAATCTCGGTGGATTTCATCCGCGTTTGCGTGCGGCTTTCGCTACGCAGCTTGCGCGCCAGCTTGTAGCGCGCCGAAAGCGGCAGGTGCCGCAGTATCCACAAGCTCAGCGGGTTGCGCAGCAAACGGCGCATCTTCATGTAGCCCAGGTCGCGGGTACACAGGGTGTCGCCATGCATCAGCAGCACCTGTTCACCGCCCAGCTCGATCACGCTAGGGTCGCGCAGCAATGTGCAGCCCGCGGCGTCGCAGAAGGCCTGGCCAATCAGGAAATCACGGTTGCCGTGCATCAGGTAGATGGCCGTGCCGCTGTCGCTCAGTTGGCGCATGGCCTTGCAGATCGACTGCTGGAACGGCGTCATGGCATCGTCACCGATCCACGCTTCGAAGAAATCGCCAAGGATGTACAGCGCCCTGGCATGGCGCGCGCGGCCGTCGAGCAGATCAAGAAACGCCCGGGAAATGTCCGGGCGTTCTTCTTGCAAGTGCAGATCGGAGATCAGCAGTATCACTCAATGATCTCGGCTTTCTCGATGATCACGTCGTCTTTCGGCACGTCCTGGTGGCCGGCCTTGGAACCGGTGGCGACTTTTTCGATGGCGTCGACCACTTCACGGCCTTCGGTCACTTCACCGAACACGGCGTAGCCCCAGCCCTGAACGTTCTTGCCGCTGTGGTTGAGGAAGTCGTTGTCGGAGGCGTTGATGAAGAACTGTGCCGAGGCAGAGTGCGGCTCCATGGTACGGGCCATGGCGACGCTGTACTTGGTGTTCTTCAGGCCGTTGTCGGCTTCGTTCTGGATGCTGGCACGCTTGTCGCGCTTCTCGTTCATGCCAGGCTCGAAACCGCCGCCCTGGATCATGAAGCCTTTGATCACACGGTGGAACACGGTGTTGCTGTAGTGGCCGGCGTTGACGTATTCGATGAAGTTGGCCACGGTGATCGGGGCTTTTTCAGCGTTCAGTGCAATGACGATGTCGCCGTGGTTGGTGGTCAGTTTGACTTTGGACATGCTGAAACTCGCTTTTTCAAGGCAATCGGGAATTAGGGTGCGCAGGGCGCCGGTTATCACCTGACGCAGGTTCAGGCGATCGCGACACATGGCGCGCACAGGCCATTTTGCCAGGCTGCGGCAAAAAGCCGTGATAAATCACGCCAGTTTGTCTGGCCGCGGCTGTCAGCAGCTTGACTGCTTCGGCTATGATAGGCCCTTTGATTCAATCGGCCTACCCAGGCCAGACACATGCATTCAAGGATCCTATGAGCAAGCCCACTGCCGACAACGCGCCCAACGCCGCTGCCAAAGGCGCCCCCGCTGTCCCTGCGAACTTCCTGCGGCCGATCATCCAGGCCGACCTGGACTCGGGCAAGCACAGCAGCATCGTCACCCGTTTTCCGCCGGAGCCCAATGGTTACCTGCATATCGGCCATGCCAAGTCGATCTGCGTCAACTTCGGCCTGGCCAAGGAATTCGGCGGCGTCTGCCACCTGCGCTTCGACGATACCAACCCGGCCAAGGAAGACCAGGAGTACATCGACGCCATCCAGAGCGATGTCAAGTGGCTGGGCTTCGACTGGGCCGGTGATGTGCGCTACGCCTCCAGCTACTTCGACCAGCTGCACGACTGGGCGGTCGAGCTGATCAAGGCTGGCAAGGCCTATGTCTGCGACCTTACCCCCGAGCAGGCCAAGGAATACCGCGGCAACCTCAAGGAGCCGGGCAAGAACAGCCCGTTCCGCGAGCGCAGCGTGGAGGAAAACCTCGACCTGTTCGCCCGCATGAAGGCCGGCGAGTTCAAGGACGGCGAGCGCGTGCTGCGGGCCATGATCGACATGGCATCGCCGAACATGAACCTGCGCGACCCGATCCTGTACCGCATCCGCCATGCCCACCACCACCAGACCGGTGACAAGTGGTGCATCTACCCCAACTACGACTTCACCCATGGCCAGTCGGACGCCATCGAGGGCATTACCCACTCGATCTGCACCCTGGAGTTCGAAGGGCATCGTCCGCTGTACGAATGGTTCCTCGACAACCTGCCGGTACCGGCGCACCCGCGCCAGTACGAGTTCAGCCGCCTGAACCTGAACTACACCATCACCTCCAAGCGCAAGCTCAAGCAACTGGTCGATGAAAAGCACGTCGATGCCTGGGACGACCCGCGCATGTCGACCTTGTCCGGCTTCCGTCGCCGTGGCTACACCCCGGCCTCGATCCGCAATTTCTGCGAAATGATCGGCACCAACCGTTCCGACGGCGTGGTCGACATGTCGATGCTCGAATTCAGCATCCGTGACGACCTGGACCGCACCGCACCACGCGCCATGTGCGTGCTGCGCCCGCTGAAAGTGGTCATCACCAACTACCCGGAAGGGCAGGTCGAGCAGCTTGAACTGCCGCGCCACCCCAAGGAAGACATGGGCGTGCGCGTGCTGCCGTTTGCCCGTGAACTGTACATCGACCGCGACGATTTCATGGAAGAGCCGCCCAAGGGCTACAAGCGCCTGGAGCCTGCCGGTGAAGTGCGCCTGCGTGGCAGCTATGTGATCCGCGCCGACGAGGCCATCAAGGACGCCGACGGCAACATCGTCGAACTGCGCTGCTCGTACGACCCGCAAACCCTGGGCAAGAACCCCGAAGGCCGCAAGGTCAAGGGCGTGATCCACTGGGTGCCGGCCGCAGGCAGCGTCGAATGCGAAGTGCGCCTGTACGACCGCCTGTTCCGCTCGCCGAACCCGGAAAAGACCGAAGACGGCGGCAGCTTCCTCGACAATATCAACCCGGATTCGCTGCAAGTGCTCAGCGGTTGCCGTGCCGAGCCGTCGCTGGCCCAGGCGCAACCCGAGGACCGCTTCCAGTTCGAGCGCGAAGGCTACTTCTGCGCCGACCTGAAAGACAGCCAGCCGGGCCGCCCGGTGTTCAACCGCACCGTCACCCTGCGTGACTCCTGGGGCAGCTGAGGAACCGCCGTGCTTACCATCTACAACACCCTGAGCAAAGCCAAGGAAACCTTCAAGCCGCTGGATGGCAACAAGGTGCGCATGTACGTGTGCGGCATGACCGTGTACGACTACTGCCACCTGGGCCATGGCCGCAGCATGGTGGCCTTCGACCTGGTCACCCGCTGGCTGCGCAAGAGCGGCTACGACCTGACCTACGTACGCAATATCACCGACATCGATGACAAGATCATCAATCGGGCCAACCAGAACGGCGAAACGTTCGATGCGCTGACTGCCCGCATGATCGATGCGATGCACGAAGACGAGCGTCGCCTGAACATTCTGCCGCCGGACCAGGAGCCGCGTGCCACCGACCATATCGCCGGCATGCACGCAATGATCCAGACCCTGATCGACAAGGGCTATGCCTACGCCCCGGGCAATGGTGACGTGTATTACCGCGTCGGCAAGTTCGTCGGCTACGGCAAGCTGTCGCGCAAGAAAATCGAAGACCTGCGCATCGGTGCGCGTATCGAGGTCGACGAAGCCAAGCAGGACCCGCTGGACTTCGTGCTGTGGAAAGGCGTCAAGCCAGGTGAGCCGAGCTGGGAATCGCCATGGGGGCCGGGCCGTCCGGGCTGGCATATCGAGTGTTCGGTGATGTCGACCTGCTGCCTGGGCGAGAGCTTCGACATCCACGGCGGTGGCAGCGACCTGGAGTTCCCGCACCACGAGAACGAGATTGCCCAGAGTGAGGCGGCCACCGGCAAGCAGTACGCCAACGCCTGGATGCACTGCGGCATGATCCGCATCAATGGCGAGAAGATGTCCAAGTCGTTGAACAACTTCTTCACCATCCGCGACGTGCTTGAAAAGTATCACCCGGAAGTGGTGCGCTACCTGCTGGTGGCCAGCCACTACCGCAGTGCGATCAACTATTCCGAAGACAGCCTGCGTGACGCCAAGGGTGCGCTGGAGCGGTTCTACCACGCCTTGCGCGGCTTGCCACGGGTGGCGGCCAAGGGCGGCGAAGCGTTTGTCGAGCGTTTCAGCGTGGCGATGAACGACGACTTCGGTACCCCCGAAGCCTGCGCTGTGCTGTTCGACCTGGTGCGCGAGATCAACCGCCTGCGTGACAGCGATGCGGTAGCTGCCGCCGGCCTGGCCGGTCGCCTGCGCGAGTTGGGCGATGTGCTGGGTGTGCTGCAGCTGGATGCCGATGACTTCCTGCGGGCCGGTGCCGAGGGCAAGGTGGATGCGGCCGAGGTCGAGGGTTTGATCCAGGCGCGCCTGCAGGCGCGTACGGACAAGAACTGGGCCGAGTCGGACCGCATTCGCGACCAGCTGACCGCCATGGGTGTTGTGCTGGAAGACAGCAAGGGCGCTACTACCTGGCGTCTGGCTGACTGATCCAGCAAGTGGGGCCGCGTTGCGGCCCAATCGCCGGCAAGCCAGCTCCCACAGGTACACCATCGCCTTTGAGGCCTGCGCTGTACCTGTGGGAGCTGGCTTGCCGGCGATTGGGCTGCAAAGCAGCCCCAATGGTTATTTGGCTAGCCCGGCCAGTGGACAATGTAATACCAGCTTCGCTCCACCCAACGGGCTCTCGCCAATCTCCAACCCGAACCCATGCAAGTCGACGATCGCCGCAACGATCGATAACCCCAGCCCGAACCCGGCATGGCGGTGGCCTTCATCGCTGCGATAGAAGCGCTTTAACACCGCGGTTCGTTCTTCTTCCGGGATACCCGGCCCACTGTCCTCGATCGCTACATGCACGCCGTTCTCGTCATGCGTGGCGGTTACCTGCACCTGCCCGCCTTCGGGCGTGAACTTGATGGCGTTGCCCACCAGGTTGGCAAGTGCTTCAAACAGCAGTTCACGGTCACCGTGCAGTGCCGGTAGCTGAGCAGGTTGGTGCAATACCAGATGGATGCCGCCATCTTCGGCCAACGGCAGGTAAAAATCGTGCAGTTCTACCAGTAGCTCATGCGGATCGAGCTGGACAAAACCGGCCCGTCGTTGACGGTCTTCCAGCTCGCTGATGCGCAACAGCCCACGAAAACGTGCCATCAGGGTGTCGGTCTCACCGATAGCCTGGTCCAGCGCCTCGGCCTGCATGGAATCAGCGTCACTCTGCTGGCGAATGCGGTACAGCTGGGCGCGCAGGCGGGTCAGCGGGGTGCGCAGGTCGTGGGCAATGTTGTCACACACGCCCTTCACCTCGTGCATCAGCCGTTCGATACGGTCGAGCATGGCGTTGACGATGGCAGCCAGCATGTCCAGCTCGTCGCGCCGGGCCGACAGCGGCAGGCGGTGGGTGAGGTCGCCGGCGACGATCAGCTCGGCCTGGGCCTGAATGGCGCGTATGCGCTTGAGCGGCCGGCGGCGCAACAGGTACCAGCCGGCGAAGCCCGGGATGAGCGTCAGGGAAATGCCCCACAGCAGAGCATCGAGAATGATCCGGGTGACCACGAACAATGAGCCGTTATCACGGAACAGTACCAGCCAGCGGCCATCCTGGATCCTGATTGCCACTGCATCGCAGCTGTCGCGAGGCATGCGCGGGTCATCGGCATCCAGGCAGCGCTTGAGTTCATGGATCTTGCCGTCCAGCCGCAGCTCCGGGGGCACGGCGCGCACGCTGCCGCCAAGCGGGTTGAGCTGGGCGTCAAACAGGCCGTAGGCGTCGAAGCTGCGTTCTTCGAAGGCCTGGCTGGCGATAAGCGCGTCGTCCAGCTGTTTGCCGCTCATGTGCGCGAACAGGTGCTGGCGCTGCAGCATCGAATGACGGGTGAGCTTGTTCAGATAGCTGGACACCTCGAAGTACAGCACCCCCATGAGGATGCTGCTCCAGGCCACGAACAGAAAGCTGTACAGCGCCAGCAGGCGGCTGGTCGAGGAGCTCCAGCCTTTAGACGGGTTCAGCAATGGCATAGCCCGAGCCCCGTACCGTACGGATCAGCGGCGACTGGCCGGGCGAGTCGATTTTCTTGCGCAGGCGGCCGATATGCACATCGATCAGATTGGTGCCCGGGTCGAAGTGGTAGCCCCACACCTCTTCGAAAATCATCATCCGCGTGATGACCTGACCGCTGTGACGCATCAGGTATTCCAGCAGCTTGTACTCGGTGGGCAGCAGGTTCAGGGCTTGCTCGCCGCGCCTTGCTTCGTGGCTGATCAGGTCCAGTTGCAGGTCGGCGACCTGCAGGCGGGTCTGGGTCATGGGCACGCTGTTGCGGCGCAGCAAGACCTCCACCCGCGCCGCCATCTCGTCGGAGGCAAACGGCTTGGTCAGGTAGTCGTCACCGCCGGCACGCAGGCCACGCACCCGCTCGTCGACATCCGAGAGGGCGCTGATCATCAGGATCGGCGTGGTGATCTTGAGGCTGCGCAGGGTGGTGACGATGGTCAGCCCATCGACCTCGGGCAGCATGCGGTCCAGGGTGATCAGGTCGTAGCCGCCGGCAATGGCCTTGGCCAGGCCTTCACGGCCATTGTCGGCCCAATCCACCTCAAGGCCGTGGCTGGAGAGTTCGGCGACGATTTCCTGGCCGGTGACGGCGTCGTCTTCGATGGTCAGTACGCGAGGCATGCTGGTTCCCGGGCATCTAATAGAGACTGGATTGTGCCAAAGAATAGACAACCGCCGATTTAAGAAAAATTCATCTGGCACATTAGCCTGCACCGGCCCTGTCGCCGGCCAGGCATGAGCAAGCAGTTCAGCGTGCGCCAATCCCTTCGGCATGCATGATCTGCGCAATGATCGGCACCGGGGTCATCAGGTGCGAGCGCATCATCGCGCTGGCGCGCTTGGCATCGCGGGCCAGGAGCACCTCCACCAGCGCGGCATGCTCCTGGCGCTTGAGCTCCAGCGCCTGTTCGGAGAACACCGTCTGCGTCAGCCACAGATGGCGATAGCGCTCCGCCTGGTCAAACAGGTAAGTACGTGCCTGCAGCAGGTGCTTGGAGCCGCAACCCGAGGCAATGGCAGTGTGAAACGCCTTGTGCCGTTCGTCCCACACATCCAGGCGCTGTTCGCGGGTTTTCACTTCCACCACCTTGGCCAAGGTATGCGAGTGGGCCAGCACCGACGCCTCCCAGGCATCGTCACCGCGTTCGATGGCCAGGGCGATGATCATGGCCTCCAGATTGGCGCGGGCATCGTAGATGTCGTTCATCTCGTCCAGCGACATGGGCGCCACGCGGTAGCCTTTCTGGCTGATCGCGTTGACCAGGTGTTCGGCCACCAGTTGCGACAGCGCCTCGCGCAGGGGGCCCACGCCGAGGTCGTAGCGGTCCTTTAGGGCGCTCATCAACAGCTTTTCGCCTGGCTTGAACACGCCACGGATGATGTCCTTCTTGAGCCTCTCATACCCGCTGAATGCTGAGTTTTGTCGTGGGGCGAGCGCTTCCAAGATCCTGTTCCTCAAAACGTTTTGCCGATCATACCGAAACCGATGGCTGGCGAAAAACAATGGACAATCTCAAATAACGTAGTCGAATTATAAAAATGTAGACATTTTCAGTGAATGGCGATATTTTTGCTTTGCCCGCACTGATCCAGGTCACCACCGGACGGCGCCTTCCACCTTTTTGCCAGGACCCTGCCATGAACGCTTTTACGCAAATCGAAGAACTTGTCATGCCGCTCCCGCTCGAACCGCGTGGTTACACTCTGGCGCCTTCGAAACAGTCGCCGCGCCTGCTTGAACTGACCTTTGCCAGGGAAACCGTGGAAGCGTTCGTGCAGGCAGCCGCGCAATGGCCGGTCCAGGCGCTGGAGTACAAGTCGTTTCTGCGTTTTCGGCTGGGCGAAATCCTCGACGAGCTGTGCCACGGCACTTTGCGCCCGGTATTGCTGAACACCATCCTCGACCGCGCCACTGGCGGCATGCTGATTACCCCACTGGGCCTGGATGACGTAAGCCAGGCCGAGGACATGGTCAAGTTCACCACTGCGTGTGCACACCTGATCGGCCGCTCCAACTACGACGCCATGAGCGGCCAGTTCTACGCGCGCTTCGTGGTGGTCAACAGCGACGATTCCGACAGCTACCTGCGCCAGCCACACCGGGTCATGGAGCTGCACAACGACGGCACCTTCGTGAACCAGATCACCGACTATGTGTTGATGCTGAAGATCGACGAAAGAAACATGGAAGGCGGCAACTCGCTGCTGCTGCACCTGGACGACTGGGAGCAGTGCGAGGAATTCTTCCGCCACCCGATGGCCCGCCGTGAAATGCGCTGGACCGCGCCACCGAGCAAGAAAGTGGCTGAGGATGTGTTCCATTCGGTATTCGACACCGATGGCGAAGGCCGCCCGACCATGCGCTACATTGACCAGTTCGTGCAGCCGGAAAACTACGAGGAAGGGATCTGGCTGAACGCCTTGTCCGAATCGCTGGAAGGCAGCGACAAGAAGGTGTCGGTACCGGTGGGGGTGGGCAGCTTCCTGCTGATCAACAACCTGTTCTGGCTGCATGGGCGCGACCGCTTCACCCCGCACGATGGCCTGCGCCGCGAACTGATGCGCCAGCGTGGATACGTCGCCTTCCCCAAACCGCTGTACCAGCGCGGGCAATGATGACAGGGCGCGGGGCGGGCGCCTGCCTGCGCGTTTTTGCACAACAATGATGCAGCCAGGGCCCGCGCGGGCCCTGGCCGGCAACCAGGCAATGCCTGCGTGTGAGGTAAGGCTGTGTACGACTTCATTATTATCGGTGGCGGCATCGTGGGCATGTCCACGGCCATGCACTTGATCAAGCTCTACCCGGACGCGAAGATCGTGCTGCTGGAGAAAGAGAGCGGCCCGGCCCGTCACCAGACCGGGCACAACAGCGGCGTGATCCACGCCGGCGTGTATTACACCCCCGGTAGCCTCAAGGCGCGCTTCTGCCTTGAAGGCAACAAGGCCACCAAGGCCTTCTGCACCCAGCACGGTATTCGCTTCGATGAGTGCGGCAAGCTGCTGGTGGCCACCAACGACCTGGAAATGCAGCGCATGAAGGCGCTGTGGGAGCGTACCGAGGCCAATGGCCTGGAGCGCTACTGGTTGTCGTCGGCCGAGTTGCGCGAGCGCGAGCCCAATATCGTGGGCATGGGCGGCATCTTCGTGCCCTCCAGCGGCATCGTCAATTACGCCGAAGTGACCGCTGCCATGGGCGTTGAATTCCAGCGTGCAGGCGGCGAAATTCGCTATGGCGCGGAAGTGGTGGGGCTGAAGGAGCTGGCCAGCGAAGTGATCGTGCACACTCAGGGCGCCAAGCCCGGCGATGAACTGCGTAGCCGCTTCCTGGTGACCTGCTCGGGCCTGATGGCCGACCGCGTGGTGAGCATGCTGGGCCTGCGCACCGAGTTCGTGATCTGCCCGTTCCGCGGCGAGTACTACCTGCTGCCCAAGCAGCACAACCAGATCGTCAACCACCTGATCTACCCGATTCCTGACCCGTCGATGCCGTTCCTGGGCGTGCACCTGACGCGCATGATCGACGGCACCGTCACCGTCGGCCCCAACGCCGTGCTGGCGATGAAACGTGAGGGCTATCGCAAGACCGACGTCAGCCCCGGCGACCTGTTCCAGACCCTGACTACCCCCGGCATCCTCAAGGTCCTGGCGAAAAACTTCCGCCCGGGGATGATCGAGATGAAGAACTCGCTGTTCAAGGGCGGGTACCTCAAGCAGGTGCAGAAGTACTGCCCTGGCATCACCAAGGCCGACCTCACGCCATATCCTGCCGGGGTGCGTGCCCAGGCGGTGTCGCGTGACGGCAAGCTGATCGATGACTTCCTGTTCGTCAACACTGCGCGCAGCGTCAACGTGTGCAACGCACCGTCGCCGGCTGCCACTTCGGCCATTCCGATTGGCGCCTACATCGTCGACAAGGTGCGCGAGCAAGTCAGCCTGCAAGGCGGCAACACACCCAAGGCAGACCTGGCCGCCAGCCAGCGGGCTGCCAGCTGATACACCGTTCTGCGGTTTCGTTTTACTCAACCCGAACTGCCCTACTCACCATTTAGGGCAGGGCGGGCTTTTTCGCGCCTGCGTCGGTCCCGTGCAGCCGGCGGCCCCTTCGCGGGCATGACAAAAATAACAAGGTAGCGCCATGCAAACCCACAAGAACAACTTGAGTCATGGATTGAAATCACGGCATGTCACCATGCTGTCCATCGCTGGCGTGATCGGTGCCGGCCTGTTTGTCGGCTCCGGCCGCGCGATTGCCGAAGCTGGGCCGGCAACCATTCTGGCCTATATCCTGGCCGGGGGCCTGGTGGTCCTGGTGATGCGCATGCTCGCGGAAATGGCGGTTGCGTCGCCGGACACCGGTTCGTTCTCCACCTATGCCGACCTCGCCATCGGCAAATGGGCCGGCTACACCATCGGTTGGCTGTACTGGTGGTTCTGGGTGCTGATCATCCCCATCGAAGCCAGTATCGCGGCCACCATCATCAACTCCTGGGTGCCGCAGTTCGAGATCTGGGTGTTGTCGCTGGTGATCACCTTGCTGCTGACTGCCACCAACCTGTTCAGCGTGAAGAACTACGGCGAGTTCGAGTTCTGGCTGGCGCTGGTGAAAGTGGTGGCCATCGTCGCCTTCATCGCGCTTGGCGTGTGCGCCATTTTCGGCCTGCTGCCAGGTTCCGGCGTCAGTGGTGTTTCGCGCCTGTGGGAACAGGGTGGCTTCATGCCCAACGGCTTCGGTGCTGTGCTCAGCGCCATGCTGATTACCATGTTCTCGTTCCTCGGCGCCGAGGTGGTGACCATTGCTGCGGCCGAGTCCAACGAAGCAGGCAAGCATATTTCCAAGGCCACCAACTCGGTGATCTGGCGGATCACCCTGTTCTATGTCCTGTCGATCTTCATCGTCATTGCCCTGGTCCCCTGGACCGACCCGCGCCTGGCAGGTGAGGGCTCCTACTTCGCGGTGCTGGACACCCTCGGCGTGCCAAATGCCAAGGCCATCATCGACTTCGTGGTGCTGACCTCGGTCAC
>NZ_JABMCW010000157.1:0-12672 GCF_013179705.1 Pseudomonas sp. CM25
CGGCCAGCAGCCCGGCGATGAAGCCGCGGCGGTTGGCGGTGGGCCAGTACAGCACCGACAGCACCCCTGGCAGGAACTGCAAGGTGGCGACGAAGGCGACGATGCCCAGGTTGGCCAGGCTCTGGTGGTTGTTCTGGGTCAGGTAGAACATGAAACCGGCGGTGATGATGGCGACGATCAGCGCGCGGCGGGTCCACTTCAGCCAGCGATAGATATTGCCCTCTGCCGGTGGTTGGTACAGGGGCAGCACCAAATGGTTGAGGGCCATGCCTGACAGCGCCAGTGTAGTGACGATGATCAAGCCACTGGCAGATGCCAAGCCGCCGACGTAGGCCAACAGTGCCAGTGCCTTGTTGTTGGCGGCAATCCCCAGGCCCAGGGTGAAGTACTCGGGGTTGGTGCTGGCGCCCAGGCGCAGGCCGGCCCACAGCACCAGGGGTACGGCCAGGCTCATCAGCAGCAGGAACAGCGGCAGGCCCCAGCTGGCGCTGACCAGCGAGCGCGGGTTGAGGTTTTCGGTGAAGGCCATGTGGTACATGTGCGGCATGACGATGGCCGAGGCGAAGAACACCAGCAGCAGGGTACGCCATGGGCCTTCCTGCAGCGGAGTATGCAGCGCCGCCAGGGCGGTCTGGTTCTGCAGCAGCCAGACCTCCAGTTCGTGAGGCCCGCCGAACACCCCGTACAGGGCGTACAGGCCGACCCCGCCCAGGGCCAGCAGCTTGATCACCGACTCGAAGGCGATGGCGAACACCAGCCCTTCATGCTTTTCACGAGTGGCAATGTGGCGCGAACCGAAAAAGATGGTGAACAGAATGATCAGTGCGCAGAACGCAAAAGCCACCCGGGCCTTGACTGGCTCGCCGGTGAGGATGCTGATCGAGTCGGCCACCGCCTGGATCTGCAGGGCCAGCAACGGCAATACCCCGATCAGCATGATGATGGTGGTCAGGGCGCCGGCCCAGGTGCTGCGAAAGCGAAACGCCAACAGGTCGGCCAGCGATGACAGCTGGTAGGTGCGGGTGATCTTCAGGATCGGGTACAGCAGCACCGGCGCCAGCAGGAATGCACCGGATACCCCCAGGTAACAGGCGAGAAAGCCGTAGCCGTACTGGTAGGCCAGGCCCACCGAGCCATAGAAGGCCCAGGCACTGGCGTATACGCCCAGCGACAATGTGTAGGTAAGCGGGTGGCGAATGATCGAGCGCGGGATCAGCCCGCGTTCGCTGATCCAGGCCACGCCGAACAGCACCATGAGGTACCCGGCGCTGATCAGGATCATCTGGGTCAGGCTAAAGCTCATCGGCATCTCGTTGGCTCTGCAGGATGAAGGTGACGACGATCAGGATGAGCCAGAGCAGGTAAGGGCGGTACCAGGCTCCGGTCGGCTCGATCCACCAGTCCATGATGGCCGGGGAGAACAGGTAGATCCCCACGACCAGAAGCAGGACCAAACGATAGATGTACATGCTGGCCTCGATGGTTGGGCGCTGCGGGCTTGGACTTATTATTGGCGCAAATGGCGGGGGGGATGCTAGCGGGAATCCATGGTCTTCGCCAAGGTTTTGAATTTGTTGGGCTTTTGATTTTCAGATACGGGTTGCCCGGGGCAACCCTGTGGGAGCGGGTTTACCCGCGAAAGGGCCGAGCCTGCGTTAGCGCAAATCAGCCTCTGGCACCGTGGTGCGCTGTGCAATCCGCTCAGGCTGCCACTGCTTCCGCGCCACCGCCAACACTTCAGCCGGCGTCGCCAGCAGCAGCTCGGGGTCGGCCTTCTGCCCCAGCGCCCGCAATGCCCGCAACAGCAACGGTGTCGCATGCTCAACCTGCAACGGCGGCGAACGGTATGACTTGCCCAGCTTGTGCCCGTCCGGCTGCACGATCAGCGGGATATGCAGGTAGCGCGGCTGCGAAAAGCCCAGCAGTTCCTGCAGGTACAGCTGGCGCGGAGTGTTGTCGAGCAGGTCGGCGCCACGCACGATGTCGGTAACACCTTGCCAGGCATCGTCCAGTACGACTGCCAACTGGTATGCATACAGCCCGTCGCGGCGCTGGATGACGAAATCGCCCACCTCACGGCCCAGGTGCTGCTGGTACTCGCCCTGCACCCGGTCGGTAAAGCGGTAGATCAGCTCCGGTACCCGCAAGCGGATCGCCGCGCCTTCACGGGCATGCCCGGCGTTGCGGCAAAAGCCCGGGTAGATCCCGTTGTAACCTTCCAGCTGTTTGCGCGAGCAGGTGCAGGCATAGGCCAGGCCCAGGTTGAACAGGCGGTCGACCACTGCGGCATAGGCATCGTGCCGCTGGCTCTGGAACACCACCTCGCCATCCCACTCCAGGCCGTAGCGCTCCAGCGTCTGCAGGATCGCATCGCGGGCGCCGGGCATTTCCCGGGGCGGGTCAGTGTCCTCCATGCGCAGCAGCCAGCGGCCGTTGACGGCACGGGCATCAAGCCAGGAGGCGAGGGCGGCGACCAGCGAGCCGAAGTGCAGGAAGCCGCTGGGGGTGGGGGCGAAGCGCCCGATGTAGCGGGAGTCATTCATGGCTTTGGGGTTTCTGAAAATGAAACGGGGCGCCTGATGCGCCCCGTCCGGATTGGAGAAAAATCAGCCTTTGCCGACTGTCTTTTCCTTTTTCTCCGCAATTTCCTTGCAATCGAAGCACAGGTCGGCAGTCGGGCGTGCTTCCAGCCGGCGCAGGCCGATCTCGATGCCGCAGGATTCGCACCAGCCGTATTCTTCGTCCTGGATCTTTTGCAGGGTCTTGTCGATTTTCTTGATCAGCTTGCGCTCGCGGTCGCGGTTGCGCAGCTCGAGGGCAAACTCCTCTTCTTGAGACGCTCGGTCTGCCGGGTCTGCAAAGTTGGCTGCTTCTTCCTTCATATGGTCTACGGTCTTGTCGACGCCGACCATCAACTCTTGCTTCCAGCCAGTGAGAATTTTGGTGAAGTGCTTGCGCATGGGCTCACCCATGTACTCCTCACCCTTGGTCTCCTGATAAGGCGCGACCCCATAAAGATTCTGGTTGGCTTTTTGCTTTTCTAGGGTGGACATGAATAGACCGCCTCTCACTCATCTGATCCAATGCGCAGGATGCTCCATCTCCGGCGACCGCCGGCCCTGCGACTGCGAGCCGCCGAACTTACCAGATAGATCGGGGGTGCGCTACCCCGCCCGATCCTGGCAATTGACCGCAGCGCGAGCCGTACGTTCGGTGGCGTGCAGAGGTAGAATCTCTAGTTTAGACCCTATTGAGAGAAGGTCATGGCCCACCCCTACAGTGCGCGCAGCCGCGCCATCGAACCCTTCCACGTCATGGCGCTGCTGGCCCGGGCCAATGAGCTGCAAGCCGCCGGGCACGACGTGATCCACCTGGAAATCGGCGAACCGGACTTCACCACGGCTGCACCGATCGTTGCCGCTGGCCAGGCTGCACTGGCCGACGGGCACACGCGTTACACCGCCGCACGCGGGTTGCCGGCGCTGCGCCAGGCCATTGCCGGCTTTTACGAGCAGCGTTATGGCCTGAGTATCGACCCCGAGCGCATCCTGATTACCCCCGGTGGCTCCGGCGCGCTGCTGCTGGCCAGCAGCTTGCTGGTCGACCCGGGCAAGCACTGGCTGCTGGCCGACCCCGGTTACCCCTGCAATCGCCACTTCCTGCGCCTGGTCGAAGGCGGTGCGCAACTGGTGCCGGTAGGGCCCGAGGTGAACTACCAGCTCACCGCCGATCTGGTCGACCGTTACTGGGACAAGGATTCGGTCGGCGCGCTGGTTGCCTCGCCGGCCAACCCGACCGGCACCGTGCTGGGCCGTGACGAGCTGTCCAGCCTGGCAAAGGCCGTTCATCAGCGCCATGGTCACCTGGTGGTCGACGAGATCTACCACGGCCTGACCTATGGCATGGATGCACCCAGCGTGCTGGAAGTCGATGACTCGGCGTTTGTCCTGAATAGTTTTTCCAAGTATTTCGGCATGACCGGCTGGCGCCTGGGCTGGCTGGTCGCCCCCCCTGGCGCAGTGGCCGATCTGGAGAAGCTGGCGCAGAACCTGTACATCAGTGCACCAAGCATGGCCCAGCATGCCGCGCTGGCCTGCTTCCAGCCGGAAACCCTGGCCATGCTCGAAGAACGCCGCGCCGAATTCGCCCGCCGCCGCGACTATCTGTTGCCTGCCCTGCGCGAACTGGGCTTCCGGATTGCCGTCGAGCCGCAGGGGGCGTTCTACCTGTATGCCGATATCAGTGCCTTTGGCGGTGATGCATTCGCCTTCTGCAGGCACTTTCTGGAAACCGAGCACCTGGCCTTCACCCCGGGGCTGGACTTCGGCCGCCACCTGGCCGGGCACCATGTGCGCTTTGCCTACACCCAGAGCCTGCCACGCCTGGAGCAAGCGGTGCAGCGTATCGCCCGTGGCCTGCGGAGCTGGCAAGGCTGATGCGGTTTTCTCCTTCACTCGAACAGGGCCGCCTGCTGCGCCGCTACAAGCGTTTTCTCGCGGACATCGAGCTGGCCGGCGGCGAGCAGATGACCATCCACTGCCCGAACACCGGCTCCATGCTCAATTGCATGCGTGAAGGCGGGCAGGTGTGGTTCAGCCGCTCCAACGACCCCAAGCGCAAGCTGCCCGGCACCTGGGAAATCAGCGAAACCCCGCAGGGGCGACTGGCCTGCGTGAACACCGGGCGGGCCAATGCGCTGGTAGAAGAGGCCCTGCGCGCCGGCAGCATCGCCGAACTGGCCGGTTTTACCGCCCTCAGGCGTGAAGTGGCCTACGGCGAGGAAGGCAGCCGCATCGACTTTCGCCTGGAGTTCGACGGCGCCCCGGCCTACGTCGAGGTCAAGAGCGTGACCCTGGGCTTCCCCGACAGCACGGTGGCGGCCTTCCCCGATGCGGTCACCCAGCGTGGTGCCAAACACCTGCGCGAGCTGGCTAAACTGGCCAGGCAGGGGGTACGGGCGGTGCAGTTGTATTGCGTGAACCTGACCGGCATCGACGCCGTGCGCCCGGCCGAAGAAATCGACGCGGCCTATGCCCAGGCCCTGCGCGCCGCCGTGGCGGATGGCGTGGAGGTGCTGGCCTATGGCACCCGCCTGGATCCTGAAGGAATCGTCATCGACCGCGGTTTGCCAGTGCTGCTTACCCCTTGAGCCAGATGCCCAGGCTGTCTTCATGGCAGCCCAGGGCCTGCAGTTGCTCACCTTCGCAGGGGCCGGCGACACATTCGCCGCTGTCGATCAGGAACAGCGCGCCATGATGGGCGCAGTGGATCAGGCTGGCACTTTCATCGAGAAACGCATCCCCTGCCCAATTCAGCGGGATACCCCGATGCGGGCAGCGGTTGCGGTACAGGTACACCAGGCCCTGGCGACGCACACCGAACAGTTCGGTGCCGTCTACGCTGAAGGCGCGGCCTTGGCCTTCGATCAGGCCGTCGGAGGTACAAAGGAAGTGCATGGCAGGGACGACTCGTGAAACAGATGATGGCTTGACGCTTCAATGCGAATAATTATCAAATTGCCCGCATTCGCTGCGTCCGGCTGTCTATGGTGCGCAGTTCTGCCGCCCGCCACAAGGCGCGCGGCCCGCCTTAAGAAGGAAACCCGATGATGCGCCGTCCTGTCGCCGTGCTCGGCTTGTTCGCAAGCCTTGTGCTCTCCACCCAGGCCCTGGCGGCCCAACTGCCGCAGCGTTGGGTCAGCGCCGGCGGTGCACTGAGCGAGTGGATAACCGCGCTGGGTGGTGAAGCGCGGCTGGTCGGCGTCGACACCACCAGCCAGCACCCGGCATCGTTGAAGTCACTGCCCAGTGTGGGTTATCAGCGGCAGCTGTCGGCCGAAGGCATCCTGAGCCTGCGACCGGATGTGCTGGTGGGCACCGACGAAATGGGGCCGCCGCCGGTGCTGGCGCAAATTCGCACAGCCGGCGTGCAGGTCGAGCAGTTCTCCAGCAAGGCCGAACTGGCTGCGGTGGATGCAAACCTCAAGCGCCTCGGGCAGTTGCTTGGCGCAGAAGCGCAAGCTTCGGCGTTGTCGGCGGATTATCACCAGCAACTTGACGCCTTGCAGGGCAAGGTCAGGCAGGCCCAGGCCGGGCAGAAGGCGCCGGGGGTGTTGTTGCTGGTCGGGCATGCCGGTGCCAAGCCGCTGATCGCCGGGCAGGGCACCGCCGGTGACTGGCTTTTGCGCCAGGCTGGCGGGCGTAACCTGGCAGAGCACCAGGGTTACAAGAACGTTTCCAATGAAGCACTGGCCGCGCTGGACGCCGATGTCGTGGTGGTCTCCGACCGGGCGCTGGCTGATGATCAGGCCTTGCAAGCACTGCTGAAAGAAAACCCGGCGTTGGCGGCCTCGCGCGCCGTACGCGAGAAGCGCCTGGTGTCGCTTGACCCGACCCTGCTGGTCGGCGGGCTGGGGCCACGCCTGCCGGCGACCTTGCAGTCTTTGGCTGGCACCTTCTACCCGGCAGCCCAGGCCAGCTTCGCACAATGAAACAGCGGGTCCAGCCACGTACGCTGTTCGTTTGCCTGAGCCTGCTGTGCCTGTTGGCGGTGTGGTTGTCGCTGGCCTTGGGGCCGGTCAGCCTGCCGCTGTTCGATACCCTGCGCGCCGGCCTGCGCCTGCTAGGGTTGCCCATTAGCGCTGACGGTTTGCAACAGGCCGAGATGATCCTGGGGCAGATTCGCTTGCCGCGTACCTTGCTGGGGCTGGCGGTGGGCGCAGTGCTGGCGTTGTCTGGCGTGGCCATGCAGGGGCTGTTCCGCAACCCGCTGGCCGACCCCGGGTTGGTGGGGGTGTCTGCCGGCGCGGCGATGGGGGCAGCGGTTGCCATCGTTGGCGGCGCCTGGTTTGGCGGCATGCCGGATGCCTTCGCGCCCTATCTGCTGTCGTTCTGCGCTTTTGTTGGCGGGCTTGGGGTAACCGCGCTGGTCTACCGGCTAGGCCGGCGCGATGGCCAGACCAACGTCGCCACGATGCTGCTGGCCGGTGTGGCGATGACCGCGCTGGGGGGCGCGGCCGTGGGGCTGTTCTCTTACCTGGCCGACGACGCCACCCTGCGCACGCTGACGTTCTGGAACCTGGGCAGTCTCAATGGCGCCAGTTACCAGCGGCTGTGGCCGCTGCTGCTGGTGGCGGCGGGTGTTGCACTGTGGCTTCCGCGTCGGGCCAAGGCGCTGAATGCCCTGCTGTTGGGGGAGTCCGAGGCGCGGCACCTGGGGGTTGATGTGGAGCGGCTCAAGCGCGAGCTGGTGTTCTG
The DNA here is from genome assembly GCF_013179705.1 of Pseudomonas sp. CM25. Taxonomy (NCBI): domain Bacteria; kingdom Pseudomonadati; phylum Pseudomonadota; class Gammaproteobacteria; order Pseudomonadales; family Pseudomonadaceae; genus Pseudomonas; species Pseudomonas sp. CM25. The sequence continues at coordinate 7,257 of NZ_JABMCW010000157.1, forward strand.
CACGGCGCTGGGCGTGGGCGCTGCAGTGGCCGCTGCCGGCCTGATCGGCTTTATCGGCCTGGTGGTTCCGCACCTTGTACGCCTGCTGGCCGGGCCGGATCACCGCGTGGTACTGCCCGCCTCGTTACTGGCAGGGGGCGTGCTGATGCTGTTCGCCGACCTGGCGGCGCGGCTGTTGCTGGCGCCTGCCGAGCTGCCAATCGGTATTGTAACGGCATTCATCGGTGCGCCGTTTTTCCTGTTATTGCTGATACGAGGGCGCAGCTGATGTTGCAAGTCGAGGGCCTGCACCTGCGTCGGGGCAGCAATGAGGTGCTGCATGACATCAGCGTACAGCTGAGCCCGGGGCAGGTAGTGGGTGTACTTGGCCCCAACGGTGCGGGCAAGAGTAGCCTGTTGGGCGTGCTGTGCGGCGAGCTGGCGCCCGACCGCGGGCATGTCACGCTACTGGGCCGGCCGCTGGCCGACTGGGCCGGCCAGGAACGCGCCCGGCGCCTGGCGGTGCTGCCGCAAATCTCCAGTTTGGGCTTCTCGTTTCGGGTCGAGGAAGTGGTGAGCATGGGGCGCATGCCCCATGGCACCGGGCAGCGCCGCGATGCAGAAATCATCGAGGCGGCGTTGCGCGCGGCAGATGCCTGGCACCTGGTGGGCCGTAGTTACCTGGCGCTGTCCGGCGGCGAACGGCAGCGTGTTCATCTGGCCAGGGTACTGGCGCAACTGTGGCCGGGGGAGGCGGGCACCACGCTGCTGCTCGACGAGCCGACCTCGATGCTCGATCCGCTGCACCAGCACACCACCCTGGAAGCCGTGCGCCGCTTCGCCGACCGTGGTGCCGCGGTGCTGGTGATTCTGCATGACCTGAACCTGGCGGCGCGCTATTGTGACCGTATCCTGCTGCTGGAACAGGGCCGCTGCCATGCGTTCGCCTCGCCCGAAGCCGTGCTGACGCCCGGGTCGTTGAAAGCGGTATACGGGATCGATGTGCTGGTACAGGCGCACCCGGAGCGCGGGCATCCGTTGATCATCACGCGTTAGGAGGCATTGCCGATGCGCTTTGCGCTTTTGTCCGGCTTGTGGCTGTGCATGGTGCTGGTGCTGGGTGGCTGCCAGGCCAGCCTGCCGCCATTGCCCGCCTGGCAAAGCAGTGAGGGGCGCAGCGATCCGCAGCTGGGACAGATAATCGATCTTGCCAGTGGCCAGCTGATCAGCCCTGAGCAGTTGCTGCAGCGTCTGGCGGTCGCCCCCCGGGTTCTGGTCGGCGAGAAACATGACAACCCTGACCATCACGCCTTGCAACTCTGGTTGCTGCGGGCCCTGCAGGCTCGGCGTACGCAGGGCAGCCTGCTGCTGGAGATGTTGCAGCCCGAGCAGCAGGCTCGGGTGGACAAGGCTGCCGGGCAGCCGTTGCCGGCAGACCTGCCTAAGGCCCTGGACTGGCGGGAGGGCTGGGATTGGCAGTTTTACGGCCCGATCGTTACTGAAGCCTTGCAAAAACGCGGTGTGCCGTTGCTGGCGGCCAACCTTTCTCCCGCCGAAATGCGCCAGGCCTACCGCCAGCCGGCCGCGTTGGCGGGCGAGCAGTCCAATACGCCAGCGGTGAAAGCCGCCCTGTTGGAAGAGGTGCGCGCGGGGCATTGCGGGATGCTGCCGGAAAGCCAGTTGCCGGCGATGCTGGCCGTGCAACAGCAGCGCGACCGGCGCATGGCCGAGCGCCTGCTGGCCGCGCCGCAGCCGGCAATGCTGTTCGCCGGGGCCTATCACGTGCGCAAGGACCTGGGTGTGCCATTGCACCTGGCCGACCTGGGCGCACAGGGGGAAAGCAAGGTGCTGCTGCTGGCCGAGGTTGGCGAAAAGGTCGAGGCAGCCGAGGCTGACTATGTGTGGTACACGCCGGCGATGCCGCAGCAGGATTACTGCGCTCAGCTGCGACGATAGGACCGGGTGGAATTCAGGCAAAAAAAGACCCGGCAAAAAGCCGGGTCAATAACCGTGATTAGCCTGATGAGGAGATAATCTGAGAGTCCGAACCAGGGGCTCTTAGCTTATCCAACCAGTCTCGCGACCAGTTGCGATAATCATAACGATTCTCATTTTCACGTCAATCCATTTTCACGATTATTTTGGATTTTTTTGTGCCGGGCCTTTCGCATCCAGTTGCTGGTTGAGTGCTTCTTTGCGTTCGAGCGGCAAGTCGTTCCAGTGCATGTCCAGCAGGGCGCCTTCAATGGCATACAACAGCACCTTCGATGCGCGGAACCCTCGTGTCTTCACGGCCTGGTAGGCACCCACCGCGCCCAGGCGGCGCAAATCCGATGCACTGTGGATGCCGGCTGCATGCAGCCACTGCGCAGAGGTCTTGCCAAGGTTCTTCAGATGCTGCAATTCATCGTTCATCTAGCCTCCTTGCGATGGCTGAACGGGTCTTGGGGGATAAATCGCGAGCAGGTCAGAGAGGAGTGTAGCGGGGGTTGGGGAATACGCGGCTTTTTGCCATCGGGGTCGATGAGCTGTTCTGTACCGGCCTCTTCGCGGGCTTGCCCGCGAAGAGGTCAGAGCAGGAGAGTGATGAGGTTAAAGGCCCGGCAGGCGCTGACGAATCTGTTCGATGACCTGGTTCATGCTGCTGGCATCCTGGGTATCGACCCGGGTGCTTTGTTCCAGCTCGTGGGCATCCAGCGGTTCACGGCTGGCCTGCTGGGCCTTGACCACTTCCAGGGTGGCATCCGACGGGTCGGTGTTTTCTGCCTGGCGCTGTTCCAGCCAGCTGGCGATCACCGCGTCCGGTGCGTTGCAGTCGAGGATCAGGAACGGTACGCCGGTCTGGCTTGCAACGTCCGCTGCAGCCTGGCGCTGTTCATGCTTGAGGTATGTAGCATCCAGTACCACCGGGAAGCCGGCGCGCAAAACGGTCGCTGCGACGTCGTGCAGACGTTGGTAAGTGGCGGCACTGGCATCCTTGTCATAAATACCGGCAGTCAGTTGGCCGGCATTGTCTTGTGGCTGTTCGCCAAACATCCGCTTGCGCTCGATATCGGAGCGCACGCGAATGGCCCCCAAGGCCTCGACCAGGCGCATTGCCACGTGGCTTTTGCCCACAGCCGAGACACCATGGGTGATGGCCAGCAGCCGAGAAGGGATGGCGCTGTAGCTTTCCGCCAGGTTGGCGTAGTTGCGGTAGGTGCGCAGGGTGGTGGCCCGTTGCACGCCATCAGCATTGGCCGGCATGCTGAACAGCGCCACCTTGGCCCGCACCATTGCGCGATAGGCTTTGTAGAAGTTGAGCACTTCCAAGCCTTCATAATCGCCGGTCAGCTCCAGGTACTGACTGATGAAGCGTCGTGCCAGGCACTTGAGGCCGCGGTCTTCCAGGTCCATGGCGAGAAAGCCGGTGTCGGCCCAGACATCGGTCATGCGGAAGGGTTCGTTGAACTCGATGCAGTCGAAGATGACTACCTGGTCGTTGATCAGGGTGGCGTTGCCCAAGTGGATGTCGCCATGGCACTCGCGGGTGAAGCCGTTGGCCTTGCGCGAGGCGAACAGGCCTTGCAGCCGCTCGAAACTGCTCCGCGCCCAGGCCTGCAGGTTATCCAGTTGCAGCAGATCGGCCTTATCGCTGAGGAATGGGCGGATCTGCTCGAAGTTCTGCACCACCGGGGCCATCACGCTTTCAGGCGAGCCGTAGGGCTGCTCGGCAGGCACCTTCGGGGTCTGCAGGTGGAATTCGGCAATCTGCCGGGCCATCTGGTCGATGTGCGCGGCATTCAGTTCGCCATTGGCCTGCAGGGTACTGAGCATCTGGCCCTGGGGGAACTGGCGCATCTTCAGCGCATATTCGATAGCCTCGCCTTCGCCACCGATCTGCGGTGCTTCGGCGCTGCCGGTAATCGGCAACACTTCCAGGTACAGGCCTTCGGTAAGGCGCTGGTTCAGGCGCAATTCTTCGTTACAGAAATGCTGGCGCTGGTCCAGGCCAGTGAAGTCGAGAAAGCCGAAGTTCATCGGCTTCTTGACCTTGTAGGCGTACTCGCCGGTGAGCAGCACCCAGGAGATATGCGTCTCGATGAGCTGGAACCCATCCACAGGGTGAGGGTACAGGGCTGGGTTCTGCAACGCAGTGATAAGGGCTTGGCTCACAGGAAAACCTTCCGGGGGCAGGGAATTCGAATGCGCCATTATGGTCAATGGTGCCGTCCCTGCCTACCGCCGGGCCGTCTGCCCAGCCTTTATAAAGTGCGTATAATCCGCCGCCATGACCCGAACCCGAAATTCCCGCACCCCTCAGAAACGCCCGACTGGCCGCTCCCGCGCCTGGCTGGGCTGGGCTTTGAAGCTCAGCCTGGTAGGCCTGGTGATCGTCGCCGGCTTCGCGGTTTACCTCGATGCCGTTGTCCAGGAAAAGTTTTCCGGCAAACGCTGGACCATCCCGGCCAAGGTGTATGCCCGGCCGCTGGAGATGTTCACCGGCCAGAAACTCAGCAAGGCCGACTTCCTCACCGAGCTCGATGCGCTCGGCTACCGGCGTGAAAGCGCGGCCAACGGCCCGGGTGCAGCGGCAGTCAACGGCAATACCGTCGACCTGAACACCCGTGGCTTCCAGTTCTACGAGGGCATGGAACCTGCGCAGTTCGTGCGCGTGCGCTTCTCCGGCGATTATGTGGCTGGCCTCTCCGGCGCCAACGGCAAGTCGCTTGACGTGGTGCGCCTGGAGCCGCTGATGATCGGCGGTATCTACCCGAAAAACCTCGAAGACCGCATCCTGATCAAGATCGACCAGGTGCCCAAATACCTGCTCGAGACCCTGGTAGCGACCGAAGACCGCGATTTCTACAACCACTTCGGTGTATCACCGAAGTCCATTGCCCGGGCGATGTGGGTCAATACCTCGTCCGGCTCGATGCGCCAGGGCGGTAGTACCTTGACCCAGCAGCTGGTGAAGAACTTCTACCTCAGCAGCGAGCGCAGCCTCAGCCGCAAGCTGACCGAGGCGATGATGGCCATGCTGCTGGAGCTGCACTACGACAAGCGTGAAATCCTCGAGGCCTACCTCAACGAGGTGTTTGTCGGTCAGGATGGCCAGCGGGCCGTGCACGGCTTTGGCCTGGCCAGCCAGTTCTTCTTCAGCCAGCCGCTGTCCGAGCTGAAGCTGCACCAGATCGCCTTGCTGGTGGGCATGGTCAAGGGGCCGTCCTATTACAACCCGCGGCGTTACCCTGATCGTGCCCTGGCCCGGCGTAACCTTGTACTTGACCTGGTGGCCGAGCAGGGCGTGGCCAGCCAGGCCGAAGTCGATGCGGCGAAGAAGATGCCGTTGGGCGTGACCAAGCGAGGCAGCCTGGCCGACAGCTCGTTCCCGGCCTTCCTCGACCTGGTCAAGCGCCAGCTGCGCCAGGACTACCGTGACGAAGACTTGACCGAA
>NZ_JABMCW010000158.1:0-12540 GCF_013179705.1 Pseudomonas sp. CM25
GCCTGGCGCAAATGCAACTGAACAACCCCGACGCAGGCGGCAAAATACGCCCGGCGGAGCGCCTGTGCGCCGGCCAGACCCTGCTGTGCCGAGCCCTGGGCCTTAAAGTACCGGCCTGGGATGCTCAGCGCTTCGACCCCGAACGCCTGTATGTGGACGACTGCGGCCTTGCCGTACCGCGGGTAATCCAGGCCGCGCGCCTGGGCATCCCGCATGGCCGCGACGAGCACCTGCCGTACCGCTTCGTCGACGCCGAATACGCCCGCTTCTGCACCCGGAACCCACTGCGCCGGGGCCAAGTCGAAGGGCAAGACTTCATCACTCTCGAACAAGGAAGCTGAACCATGGGCCAATGGCTCGACAGCCTTACCGGCTGGCTAAGCGCCAACCCACAGTGGCTTGGCGTGGCAATTTTCCTGGTGGCCTGCATCGAATGCCTGGCCATCGCCGGCATCGTCGTGCCCGGCACTGTCCTGCTGTTTGCGGTAGCCGTGCTGGCCGGGAGCGGTGCCTTCACCCTCGGTGAAACGCTGCTGCTGGGGTTTCTCGGCGGCTTGCTGGGCGATGCCCTGTCGTACACGGTGGGCAAGTACTTCCACCAGAACATTCGCCGCCTGCCGCTGCTGCGCCACCACCCCGAATGGATCGGTAGCGCCGAAACCTACTTCCAGCGCTATGGTATCGCCAGCCTGCTGGTGGGACGCTTCATCGGGCCGCTGCGGCCGATGCTGCCGATGGTCGCGGGCATGTTCGACATGCCCCTGCCACGCTTCATCGCCGTCAGCCTGGTGGCCGGCGCTGGCTGGTCGGTAGCCTACCTGCTACCGGGCTGGGCCACTGGCGCGGCCATGCGCCTGCCTCTGCCTGAAGGCTTCTGGCTGGATGCCGGGATCATCGCCGGCACCCTGGCGGTCATCATCGGCCTGAGCCTGAACAGCAGCATTCGCGATCAACGTCACGGCACGCGACTGGTGGCCGGCCTGAGTTTCCTCGCCCTGGCCGGGATTTTCCTCGGCTGGCCGTACCTGCACGAATTCGACCAAGGTGTGATGACGCTGGTGCAGGAGCATCGCAGCCAGGCCATTGACGGCACCGTGGTGCTGGTGACCCGGCTGGGTGACTTCCGCACCCAGTTCTTCCTGGGCGGCCTGCTCACCGGCCTGCTGCTGCTTGCGCGGCAATGGCGGCATGCGTTCTTCGCCGGCGGTGCATTGATGGGCACCGCGATTGCCAACGGCTCGCTGAAATGGCTGTTCGCCCGCGCCCGGCCAGAGGTGCTGAGCGATCCGCTGACCAGCTACAGCATGCCCAGCGGGCACAGCTCGGCGTCGTTTGCGTTCTTTCTGGTAATGGCGGTGCTCGCCGGGCGCGGCCAGCCGCCACGGCTACGCCTGACCTGGGTAATGCTGGGCTGTATTCCGGCACTGGCGATTGCCCTGTCGCGGGTGTACCTGGGTGCGCACTGGCCCACCGACATCATGGCCGGCGCCCTGCTGGCGTGCTGCGTATGTGCACTCAGCCTGACCCTGGTGCAGCATCGCCAGCCCCTGCCGGCGTTGCCGCAACGGGTGTGGTGGCTGGTGCTGCCGGCCTGCGTTGCGTTGCTCGCATTCTTTGCCATGCATGCGTTGCCGCAGGCTTTGCTGCGCTATCAGTATTGAGGCCGGTGCAGGTAACCCAGAATCATCAGGCGAACAGCTCACCCTGAATCCGCTCCAGCAGCTTCTGGATCTCCCCCAGCCGCTGCTGCGGCGAGTCGAGGGTCAACAAGTCCAGCTTGTCCTCTTCCATGAACGGCAGCAGATACGCCAGCTGGTTGGCCAGCGCCTGGCGCCCGTCCACCGGGGGCGGCATGTCCAGCGCTTCGACCATCGGGTGTTCGCCCAGGGCCACCAGCAAGGCCAGCAGGTCGTCGTCCGCTTCTTGCAGCGGGCTGTCCGGATCCTCTGGCAGCCACTGCACCTGCCCCACCAGCAACTGGTCCTTCTGCACCTCGGTGCTCTGCAGGCTGAAGCGCCGCACGCCTTCGACCCGGATGCCCAGCAAGCCGTTGTCCTGCTGCACGAAATCGCGGATCACCGCCTCACAGCCAACCGAAGCGACCACCGGCGGCGCCTTGCCGACCTGGTCGCCTTCGAGGATGCACACCACTCCAAAACCTTCGCCCTGCTTCATGCAGCGCCCGATCATGTCCAGATAGCGCGCCTCGAAAATCTGCAAATCCAGAAAGCAGCCAGGAAAAAGCACGGTATTGAGCGGAAATAGCGGTAGCGTCATTTCAAGTCCTCAAGCCACCAGGCTGACCGCAAGCGGCAGGAACACCGCCGTGGCCACCCCCATCAGGCTCATCGCCAACGCGGCAAAGGCGCCGCACTCGTCACTTTCCTGCAGGGCCACCGAAGTGCCCACCGCATGCGCGGTCACGCCCAGCGACATACCGCGCGCCTCGGGGCTGTGCACACCGAAGCGTGTCAGCAGCGCTGGGCCGAAAATGGCCCCAATCACCCCGGTAATCAGTACGAACACCGCCGCCAGGGCTGCCACGCCACCAATCTGCTCGGCTACCAGCATGGCAATCGGCGAGGTCACCGACTTCGGCGCCATGGTCATCAGGATCATGTGTTCCGCCCCGAACCACCAGCCCAGCAACAGGCAGCACAGCGTGGCGAACAGGCCTCCGATTACCAGCGTAGTAAATGTGGGCCAGAACAGCTGCCGGATACGCCGCAGGTTGAGATACAGCGGCACGGCCAGGGCGACGGTGGCGGGCCCCAGCAGGATATTCATGATTTCGGTGCTTTTGCGGTATTCGCGATAGTCGATGCCGCACAACAGCAGCACGCCAATCACCAGCAACATCGACACCAGTACCGGCTGGAGGAATATCCAGCGGGTTTTCTCATAGGCCGCCAGCACGACCTGATAGGCCCCCAGCGTGATCCCGATACCGAATAAAGGATGATGAACGACCGCGTCGAGCGTGCCTTGCCAGTCCAGCATCATGGCTGCTCCTCGCGCTTGCCCTGGCGGTGGATGAGCTTTTGCATCAACACGCCGACGAACACCAGGGTGGCCAGGCAGGAAATCAGCAACGCCCCGGCAATGGCCCAGAAATCGGCAGCGATGTCCTTGGCGTATACCATCACCCCCACTGCCGGCGGCACCAGCAACAGCGGCAGGTAGCGCAACAGGCTGCTGGCGGCCTCGTTCAGCGGTTTGCCGACCTCACCGCGCGCCATGAGGAAGAACAACAGCAGCACCAGGCCGATGATCGGCCCAGGCAAAAAAGGCACCAGCAGGTGATTGATCGCCGTTCCCAACAACTGGAACAGCACCAGCCAGGTCAAACCACGCAACAGCATAAGCATCTCCCTCAGGCATTGCGGTCATTATAAGCACGCGCCGCGATAGATCGATATTCGCTGAAAAGCAGGCAACTTGACTGAAACGTTTGGCCGTGCTGATCTTGCACTTTCGTACCAACTGACAACCCGGAGAGTCCGCGATGCCCTATGTACCGGTTACAGAGCTTTCGCAATACGTTGGTAAGGAACTGGGCCGCTCGGCCTGGCTGAAGATCGACCAGCAGCGCATCAACCTGTTCGCCGAAGCGACGGGCGATTTCCAGTTCATCCATGTCGACCCGGAAAAGGCGGCAAAAACCCCGTTTGGCTGCACGATCGCCCATGGTTTCCTGACCTTGTCGCTGATTCCCAAGCTGATCGAAGACATCCTGGTCCTGCCGCAAGGGCTGAAAATGGTGGTGAACTATGGGCTCGACAGCGTGCGCTTCATACAGCCGGTCAAGGTCGACAGCCAGGTGCGGCTGAAGGTGGAACTGGCCGAGGTGGCGGAGAAGAAGCCAGGGCAATGGTTGCTCAAGGCAATTGCCACGCTGGAGATCGAAGGTGATGAGAAGCCTGCTTATATAGCCGAATCGCTGTCGTTGTGTTTCGTCTGAGCCCCGCATGATCGGACTGCACGGCAGCCCGATTCAATCCACAAACCCTGCGCACTCGCGTAAACTGCCAGCCTTCGCGCAGCCTAGGGTTTGTACGAAAAGTCGCCGAGCGGCGATCAAGCAAGGCGAAAACAGGCGAGGAACGGCCGGGGTCGCGCCCGACTTTGCTGGTTGCAAATGAGCATTCCGAGCCTGTTTTCTACGCAGCATGATCGTCGCGCAGGCACTTTTCGTACAAAGCCTAGGGCTGCCCCTGTCGATTTACCAAAGGTGCCCGCCATGCCTTGGCTGCAAGTACGCCTGGCCATCAGCCCGGAACAAGCCGAAACCTACGAAGACGCCCTGCTTGAAGTGGGCGCCGTTTCGGTCACGTTCATGGATGCCGAAGATCAACCGATCTTCGAACCCGACCTCAACACCACCCCGCTGTGGTCGCACACCCACCTGCTGGCCCTGTTCGAGGCCGATGCCGAGCCCGAGCAGGTGTTCTCCCACCTGCGCCTGCTGACCGGCGCCGAGTTGCCCGAGCATCAGGCCGAGGTGATCGAGGACCAGGACTGGGAACGCAGCTGGATGGACAACTTCCAGCCGATGCGCTTCGGCCGCCGCCTGTGGATCGTGCCCAGCTGGCACGAAGCCCCGGACAAGGACGCGGTAAACCTGCTGCTCGACCCGGGCCTGGCTTTCGGCACCGGCACCCACCCTACTACTGCGCTGTGCCTGGAATGGCTCGACGGCCAGCAGATCGAAGGCACCCAGGTGCTGGACTTCGGCTGCGGCTCGGGCATCCTCGCCATCGCAGCGCTGCTGCTGGGCGCGCGGGAAGCAGTCGGTACCGACATCGACGTGCAGGCCATCGAGGCTTCGCGGGACAATGCCCAGCGCAACGGCATTGCCGATGAAAAGCTGGCGCTGTACCTGCCCGAGCACATGCCTGCAATGCAGGCCGATGTGCTGGTCGCCAACATCCTCGCCGGCCCGCTGGTATCGCTGGCACCGCAGTTGTCCGGGCTGGTGCGCCCAGGTGGCCTGCTGGCGCTGTCGGGCATTCTTGCCGAACAAGGTGAGGAAGTTGCCGCGGCCTACGCTGCCGACTTCGAGCTGGACCCGATCGTCGTGCGCGACGGCTGGGTGCGCATCAGTGGTCGCCGCCGTTAAGCAGGCCTAGAATACCTTTCTGCACATCTCCCGGATCGCCGCATGACCGACAGTTTCGTCACCCAGTGCCCGCATTGCCAGACCAGCTTTCGCGTCACCCACCACCAGTTGAGCGTGGCCCGCGGGGTGGTGCGCTGCGGCCACTGCCTGCAGGTGTTCAATGCCGCCAAGCAGTTGCTGGAGCAGACCCGCACCGCTAGCGCCAGCGCACCACTGGTGCCTGCACCGGCACCTGTTGCTGCGGCGCCTGCCGAGCCGGTGGTCGAGCCGGTGATCCCCGCCAAGCCTGCCATCAGCGAGCGCAGTAGCACCCATGACCAGGACTGGGCGCTTACTGCCCAGGCGCTGGACGCGCTCGACCTGGACAAGGAGCTGGAACGCCTTGAGCGTCGCGGCCAACCTGCGCCGGCGCGCTCGTCCAACCTGGACGATGGCTTGCAGGCGCGGCGTGACGAGCTGCAGCCGGACGAACATGCCGACGATTTGTTCGGGACAGCCACCGATGACCGCTTCGAGCCGGCGCACAGCGCAGAACCCACGCCCGTGTTGCTGGAGACGGCGAACGTTGAGCAGGAGCCGGACCTGGGTCCCGCCGCCGGTGAGCGCACCGAACCGATCCTGGGTGCCAGCCTGGACCTGGACATCGACGACGAGCCGCCCGTTCGCCGCGGCGTCGAAATCGACGAACCTGAGGAACCCGGCGAGCCGCTGCGGGAAATTGATGAAACGATTCCGGAAAAAGGCCTGAGTGCCCGCGACGATGAGCCGATGGCATTTCACCTGTCCGGGCGTGACGACGACCCCGTCGAAGCGCTGCCGGGCGAGCGCCTGGAACCAGGCCTGACCAGCAAACCTGAGCGGCCATCGCGCAAGGAGCCGCTGGTCGATGTGGTCGACGATCCGCTGCAACTGGGCTGGGAAAAGCCTGCCGCCAACTGGGGCAAGCGCCTGCTGTGGGGCCTGCTGACCTTGCTGGCGGCGGGCCTGCTCGCGTTCCAGTACGTGTGGTTCCACTTCGACGAAATGGCCCGCCAGGACCAATACCGACCACTCTTCCAGCAGATCTGCCCGATGGTCGGCTGCCAGGTGCCAACGCGCGTCGACATTGCCCGGATCAAGAGCAGCAACCTGGTCGTGCGCAGCCACCCGGACTTCAAGGGTGCGCTGATCGTCGACGCGATCATCTACAACCGCGCGCCGTTTGCCCAGCCGTTTCCGCTGCTGGAACTGCGCTTTGCCGACCTGAATGGGCAGTTGATCGCCAGCCGGCGCTTCAAGCCCAGCGAGTATTTGTCCGGTGAACTGGCCGGGCGCGGCGAAATGCCCAGCCAGACCCCGATCCATATCGCCCTGGACATCCTCGACCCGGGCCCCAAGGCCGTCAACTACAGCCTGAGCTTCCGCTCCCCGGAATAAAGGCAGGCCTGCAGGGGCTGCTTTTCAGCCCCGGGCGCTCGTTCGTACCAAATGTCATAAGCCGACAACTGTTCAGATTTTATCCAAATCCATCTTTATCCGGTCACCGAGAGCGGGTATCATGCCAACCCTTTTTCGAACTCCAAGATTCGGCCCCACAACAGGGATCACCTATGTCGGCGGTACGCATCGGCCCATACACACTACGTAACAACCTGATCCTCGCGCCAATGGCCGGGGTCACGGACCAGCCTTTCCGTACACTTTGCAAGCGCCTGGGCGCGGGCATGGTGGTGTCGGAGATGGTCTCCAGCGACATGAGCCTGTGGAACAGCCGCAAGTCGAGCCTGCGCCGCATCCATGAAGGTGATCCCGAGCCACGCTCGGTCCAGATCGCCGGCGGTGATGCGCAGATGATGGCAGCGGCGGCAAGGGCCAACGTCGAAGCAGGTGCCCAGATCATCGATATCAACATGGGCTGCCCGGCAAAAAAAGTCTGCAACAAAGCCGCAGGCTCTGCTTTATTGAGAGATGAAGCCTTGGTCAGCGAAATCCTCCACGCCGTAGTCGGCGCCGTGGATGTGCCGGTGACCCTGAAGATCCGCACCGGTTGGGACCGGGCGAACAAGAACGGCCTGAACGTGGCGCAAATCGCCGAGCAGGCTGGCATCCAGGCGCTGGCGGTGCATGGCCGCACACGCGCCGACCTGTACACGGGCGAAGCCGAATACGACACCATCGCTGCCATCAAGCAGGCGGTGTCGATCCCGGTTTTTGCCAACGGCGATATCACCTCGCCAGAAAAGGCCCGGGCGGTGCTGGACGCCACCGGGGTCGATGGCCTGCTGATTGGCCGGGCCGCCCAAGGGCGGCCATGGATCTTTCGCGAGATCGAGCATTACCTGCGCACTGGCGAACACCTGCCAGCGCCGCAACTGGACGAAGTGGAACGCATCCTGCTGGAGCACCTGGCCGCGCTGCATGCCTTCTATGGCGATGTGATGGGCGTTCGTATCGCCCGCAAGCACGTTGGTTGGTACCTGGCGACACGACCCGGCGGCAAGGAGTTTCGCTCCCGGTTCAACGCTTTGGAAGACACACAAGCGCAGTGCGCCAACGTTCGCGCGTTTTTCGCCGAACGTCGACAGAGCCTTGAGACAGAGGACGGACAAGGGGTGGCCGCATGACGATGATGACCGAGAATTTTGTGAGTGGAACAACGCCCGTGAGCGACAACGCCAACCTGAAACAGCACCTCAACACGCCGAGCGAAGAGGGCCAGACCCTTCGCGACAGCGTCGAGAAGGCGCTGCACAACTACTTCGCCCACCTGGAAGGCGCGACCGTGACGGACGTGTACAACCTGGTGCTCTCCGAAGTCGAGGCGCCCCTGCTCGAAAGTGTGATGAACTACGTGAAGGGCAACCAGACCAAGGCCAGCGAGATGCTCGGGCTGAACCGAGGCACCCTGCGCAAGAAGCTCAAGCAGTACGACTTGTTGTAAGCCAGAATCCCAACCAGAAAAGGCGGCTCCCTGAACAGAGGCGCCTTTTTTGCTGAATCCACCGCGTTATTGGAACCCGAAATGACCGACCAGACTACCCGCCTGCCAGTCCGCCGCGCCCTGATCAGCGTCTCCGACAAGACCGGTATCCTCGAATTCGCCCGTGAGCTGCAGCAGCTCGGTGTCGAGATCCTGTCCACCGGCGGCACCTACAAGCTGCTCAAGGACAACGGCGTCAACGCGGTGGAAGTGGCCGACTACACCGGCTTTGCCGAAATGATGGATGGCCGGGTCAAGACCCTGCACCCGAAGATCCACGGCGGCATCCTTGGCCGTCGCGGCACCGACGACGCCATCATGACCGAGCACGGTATCAAGCCGATCGACCTGGTTGCGGTCAACCTGTACCCGTTCGAAGCCACCATTTCCAAGCCTGGCTGTGACCTGCCGACCGCCATCGAGAACATCGACATCGGCGGCCCGACCATGGTCCGTTCGGCTGCCAAGAACCACAAGGACGTGGCCATCGTGGTCAACGCCAGCGACTACGCCGGCATCGTCGAAGGCCTCAAGGCCGGCGGCCTGACCTACGCCCAGCGCTTCGACCTGATGCTCAAGGCGTTCGAGCACACTGCCGCCTACGACGGCATGATCGCCAACTACATGGGCACCATCGACCAGGCCAAGGACACCCTGAGCACTGAAGCGCGCAGCCAGTTCCCGCGCACCTTCAACAGCCAGTTCGTCAAGGCCCAGGAAATGCGCTACGGCGAGAACCCGCACCAGAGCGCGGCGTTCTACGTGGAGGCCAAGAAAGGCGAAGCCAGCATTTCCAGCGCCATCCAGCTGCAAGGCAAGGAACTGTCGTTCAACAACGTGGCCGACACCGACGCCGCGCTGGAGTGCGTGAAGAGCTTCGTCAAGCCAGCCTGCGTCATCGTCAAGCACGCCAACCCGTGCGGCGTGGCCGTGGTACCGGAAGACGAAGGCGGCATCCGCAAGGCCTATGACCTGGCCTACGCCACCGACACCGAGTCGGCGTTCGGCGGCATCATCGCCTTCAACCGCGAGCTGGACGGCGAAACGGCCAAGGCCATTGTCGAGCGCCAGTTCGTCGAAGTGATCATCGCCCCGAAAATTTCCCAGGCTGCCCGCGACGTAGTGGCTGCCAAGCAGAACGTTCGCCTGCTGGAATGCGGCGAGTGGCCTGCCGAGCGCGCTGCCGGTTGGGACTTCAAGCGCGTCAACGGTGGCCTGCTGGTGCAGAGCCGCGATATCGGCATGATCACCGCCGATGACCTCAAAATCGTTACCAAGCGTGCACCGACCGAGCAAGAGATCCACGACCTGGTATTCGCCTGGAAGGTGGCCAAGTTCGTCAAGTCCAACGCCATCGTCTACGCCAAGCAGCGCCAGACCATCGGCGTCGGCGCCGGCCAGATGAGCCGCGTCAACTCCGCACGCATTGCTGCAATCAAGGCCGAGCATGCTGGCCTGCAGGTGCAGGGCGCGGTCATGGCGTCGGATGCGTTCTTCCCGTTCCGTGACGGCATCGACAATGCGGCGAAAGTGGGTATCAGCGCCGTGATCCAGCCGGGTGGCTCGATGCGTGATGCCGAGGTGATTGCCGCCGCTGACGAAGCCGGCATCGCTATGGTATTCACCGGCATGCGTCACTTCCGCCACTAATCAAGATGGCCGGCCGGTCCCAGGTCCCTGTGGGAGCGGGTTCACCCGCGAATGCGATGCTGGATTCACCGCCGCATTCGCGGGTGAACCCGCTCCCACAGGGGCCGGTACTGCCGCCAAACATGAGGTTTTGACATGAAAGTTTTGATCATTGGTAGCGGCGGCCGTGAGCACGCCCTGGCCTGGAAAGTCGCCCAGGACCCACGCGTCGAGAAAGTCTTCGTTGCCCCTGGCAACGCTGGCACCGCCATTGAAGCCAAGTGCGAGAACGTTGCCATCGACGTGTGCGCTCTGGAGCAACTGGCCGATTTCGCCGAGAAAAACGTTGACCTGACCATCGTCGGCCCGGAAGCGCCGCTGGTCATCGGCGTGGTCGACCTGTTCCGCAGCCGCGGCCTGGACTGCTTCGGCCCAACCAAGGGCGCGGCCCAGCTGGAAGGCTCCAAGGCCTTCACCAAGGACTTCCTGGCGCGTCACAAGATCCCGACCGCCGACTACCAGAATTTCACCGAAATCGAGCCGGCGCTGGCCTACCTGCAAGAAAAAGGCGCACCGATCGTGATCAAGGCCGACGGCCTGGCCGCGGGCAAGGGCG
Organism: Pseudomonas sp. CM25; assembly: GCF_013179705.1. Lineage (NCBI taxonomy): Bacteria > Pseudomonadati > Pseudomonadota > Gammaproteobacteria > Pseudomonadales > Pseudomonadaceae > Pseudomonas > Pseudomonas sp. CM25. Next base: position 10,324 of record NZ_JABMCW010000158.1, read on the forward strand.
TTATCGTTGCCATGACCCTCGAAGAAGCCGAAGCCGCCGTGCGTGACATGCTGGCCGGCAACGCCTTCGGTGAGGCAGGCTCGCGCGTGGTGATCGAAGAGTTCCTCGACGGCGAAGAAGCCAGCTTCATCGTCATGGTCGACGGCCATAACGTGCTGCCCATGGCCACCAGCCAGGACCACAAGCGCGTCGGCGACCAGGACACCGGCCCGAACACCGGCGGCATGGGTGCCTACTCCCCTGCCCCGGTGGTCACCGCCGATGTGCACCAGCGGGTGATGGACCAGGTCATCTGGCCGACCGTGCGCGGCATGGCCGAGGAAGACAACGTCTACACCGGCTTCCTCTACGCCGGCCTGATGATCGACAAGGCAGGCAACCCCAAGGTCATCGAGTTCAACTGCCGTTTCGGCGACCCGGAAACCCAGCCAGTCATGCTGCGCCTGGAGTCGAGCCTGGTGCTGCTGATCGAAGCAGCCTTCGCCAAGGCGCTGGACAAGGTCGAAGCACAATGGGACCCGCGCCCGAGCCTGGGCGTGGTACTGGCAGCTGGCGGTTACCCGGGCGACTACGCCAAGGGCGACGTGATCCACGGCCTGGACGCTGCGGCGAAGATCGAAGGCAAGGTGTTCCATGCCGGTACTTCGCTCAAGGATGGCCAAGTGACCAGCAACGGCGGGCGCGTGCTGTGTGCCACCGCCATGGGCAGCACTGTTGCCGATGCCCAGCAGCAGGCGTACCGCCTGGCCAGGGAAGTAAGCTGGAACGGCAGCTTCTACCGCACCGACATCGGCTATCGGGCCATCGCCCGCGAGCGCGGTGAACACCAGCAGTAAACACTGGCGGAACGCCGTAGCGCTTTCAGCCTACGGCATCCGGCTCGTCGACAGGGCCCGGCATGGGCCTTGCCTTCGGCTCGGCGCGCCGCGCATAGTGAGTACCCGGCACATCGGCTAAGAAGGGATTTCGTAGTGCGTCGGCTTCGGATTGCCTCAGCTCTGATCGTCAGCTTGCTGACCCTGCTCTGCATGTTCCCGGCTGCGGCCGATCATGACGGAGGCTGGACCGTTCTGCTCGACGAACAGGCCAACCTGCAACTTAGCGACGTGCGTTCCGAGCGCTACCGCAACCAGTTCAGCCCGCTGCTGCTTGCCGACCTGGATGCCGCGCCTGCGGAACAGGCACTGTGGCTGCACTATCGCCTGGCGCCCGGCGACCAGGAACAACTGCTGCGGGTATTTGCCCCCGACCTTTCCGGCCTGGACCTCTACGCCCTAGAGGGCGACCAGCTTCTGCGTCAGCTGCACCACGGGCGCCAGCCCGGCAATGCCAGCCCGACCCTGCGCGGCAGCGACCATGTATTGCCCCTGCCCAACAGCAAACAACCGCTGGACATCTACCTGCGCCTGGTCTCCGAGCACCAGCTGCGCCCGGCCATCAGCCTGGAACCCGCAGCCGAAGCTGCGTCGGACCAGCACCAGCCACTGTTGTTCGGCATGCTGTTCGGCGGGTTGATCATGCTGATCATGCACAACCTGATCCGCTTCCTTTACAGCCGCTCCAGCACCACCCTGATCCTGGCGCTGTACCACGGCCTGATGCTGCTCAGTGGTCTGATCCTGCTGAACCTCAGCGGCCCGTGGTGGCACGTGTGGCACAGCGCGCAAACACCTGCCGCCTACCTGACGCTGGTACTGGCCGGTCTGGCGGGGCTGTATTTCACCCAGCATTTCTTTTCGCCGTGCAAATCGCCACGGCTGAACCGGCTGCTGCAGGGCGAAATGCTGGTTGTCGGGGTCAGCGGCCTGGTACTGCTGTTCGTCGATACCCTGCCGCTCAACCTGATGACCTACGCCCTGATGGCCCTGGGCAGCGTCAGTATGCTGCTGGTGAGCAGCTACCACTGGTACAAAGGTTACCCACCCGGCCGCCTGTTCAGCCTGGCGATGGTGGTGTTCAACCTCGGTGGCCTGGTGCTGCTGCCGGCGCTGCTGGGCCTGACGCGCACCTCGACGCCCTGGCTGCTGTGCGTCCTGCTGGGACTGACCGTGGTCAGCGGCCTGCTGCTGAACCTGGCGGTGAGCGAGCGCCTGCGCAGGATCAGCGAGGAACGGTTCAGCGCCAGCCGTGCGCTGGCCGCCAGCGACGCCGAAATCAACGCCAAAGCCGAGTTCCTGGCCAAGATCAGCCACGAAATCCGCACCCCCATGAACGGGG
>NZ_JABMCW010000159.1:0-12451 GCF_013179705.1 Pseudomonas sp. CM25
AGGCCGCGCGACCGGCGCTGTCTGCACGCAGGAACGCTTCAAGTGAGTACTCTGCGTAGAACTTGATCCGGTCAACAGCCGTCATGCACCACTTGTTCACGCACTGCTCGATCGGCGCCGTGAAGGACATGATGCAGTAGGTGAGGAACGCGATCTGTTGTTGTTCCAGGCCGGTCCCCCAGTTACTGCCCTTGTCGGTCTTCATCACCATCCAGGGCGGTACGCCGAACCATCGGCAAATTTCCTCGATGCTATGTCCCCTCGACTCCAGCAATTGCGCATCGGCAGGGTTGATCCCGATCATCTCCGGCTTCACGCCCTGCTCAAGCACTGGGCTCTTGCCAGCATTCAATGCCCCGGAGATTGTCTTAACGTACTCACGAAACTCGACGCGCTGAGCCGGGTTAAGCGTCTTGTCGACCGAAAAAGCGACTGTGGGCATCATGCCGTTGCGGAAGGTGCTGTTGGCGGCATCGTCAGCAGACATCGCCGAACCGAACACATCTGCTCCGTACCGAATAGCGGAAAGACCGACTCGGCCATCAAGGGTGAAGGCCGGAATGTGCAGCATGTCCTGCCGCTGGATCTCTCGACGGGCTCCCTTTCGGGGCCTGAAGAAATACCTGAGCCGTCCATCGTCGTCGAACTCAAGATCGACTCTCGACGGCAACAGGAAGTCCAAGGCGATGACGCGCCCAGCAGAGCGATGGATCTCGCAGTAGGCGTTGCCCCACAAGAGCATCGAGGCGACGACTGCCTGCCAGAAATGGAAGGCAGCCATGTCTTCGTTGGGGCTGTTGTGCACAACGTCGTACAGCGGGAAATCACGGGCGCTCTCTCGACTACCATCGGGCATCCGCCGGTAGATGCTCAACGGCAAGCCAGCTACCGAAGTCGAGATAATTCGAACGCATGCCCACACAGTGGACAATCGCATGGCCTTATCAACGCTGACTGACTTACCACTACTGGACTGGGCGCCGTTGAAGGCACTCCAGAAACCTCCATCCGACAGCTTGATGGTCTTGCCCAGCCATTCACTCATACTGGCTGAAGGCTTGGTGGCAGCAGCCCCCAATACCTGGGATAGGGTTTTAATCACTGACAAGCCCTCTGCGGATGAAGCCAGCGATGCAGAAGAAGCTCAGCGATCCGGCCAGCAAAGCCCAGCCGGTACCAGCCAGCATCCAGACCCCGCTGCACGCCAAGCAGAAAGCGACCACTGCGCAGGCGATGAAAATATGAAATGCGTTCATGCGATCAGTGGGTCCCGAATGCCAGCCATGAAGTTGTCCATTCCCCCTCGGCCTTCAGGATTGAGGCTGATCAGAGAAACGGCGTTGAAAGTAGCCATCAGCGGGTCGATCTTTGCTGTGCCCGAAGCCTGCTTGGTGATCAAGAACGCATTGGCCGATGGCACCCCTTTGGCGTTACCGCAAGACCAGGCCATCAACGGTTGGCCGCAGTGCAGGAGCGTGCCTTCGGCAAGCTTGCGCTCTGTCGTCTTGATTGCGCCGGTGAGCTTCCAGCCCTGGGAGATGCCGACGATCTTGTCTTCCTCGACCTCAGCATCCGCCAAGGCATCAAGAACAGAGCCAATCCCTGCAGGGTCGAGACCCACCTTATCCAGAAGACCTGTGGCATTGACCCGGGCCACAATAGCCGCGAACTGCGCTACGTCGTCACCGATACGCTCGACGATGGTGAGATCACCTGCTTTCTCCAGGTCTCTGAGGCGCGGCGCCTCAGATTTGCGCCGTTCAAGAACAGAAGGATGTGCCCAGGCGTGAGCCCAGTGGAACCACCTGCGGGTACCAGCCTCCCGCCCGATCACGGCTAGCCCGAGCAGGTCATCAAGACCCCCTCCATCACCACCAACATCGACCACCTCGCACCTGGTGAGGATTTCATCAAGGTTCAGCCAAGTAGCAGCTTGAGCCTCCCAAAATTCCGCCCCGACCCACGCGTCGGACATCAGCGCCAGGCCGATCTCGATGTTGAGGTGCTTGGCCAGGAACCCACGTAATTCAGCCTCACCGTCCAACTCAGCCTGCATAAACAGGCGCTCAAGCGTAGGCCGGTCAACGGAGTAGTCGATGTTCGGATTGACCAGGTGGAAGTTCTCAGGCTTCCGCGCCTCGCCGCTCTTGATCATCTCTTGAGAGAACTCATAGATGATCGGCAGGAAGCGGTTGTCGTCGATCCGGCCATCACGCACGCCGCGTGCATAGTTGAGCTTGGAGCGGAACACACCCGCCGGCGGCTCATTCGACTGGGTCGTGAGCCAGATGATGAAGCCTTCGGGTCGCGACAGCAGACCGCCAGTGGCCTCACGGATCATGTCAGCGGCTTTCGGGTTTTTGCCGAATAGCCAAGCTTCGTCGATGAGGACACCGACGGCTTTCTTGCCGCCCACCACATCGCTATCCGCAGCCACCACCTTCAAGGTGGCACCGGTCTCGCGATGGGTGATCAACCGCAGGTGAGGCTGAACATGCAGCAACGCTTTCAGCTCGTCGTCATTGTTGACCATGTCTTTGGCCGGGATGAACGAGTTGTCGGCAATCTCCTTGGTCGGCGCCAGGATGATGAACTCAGCCGAAAGACGCCAGTTGCGGATCAGTGCGGTCAGCATGATCCCTGCAGCGATCGTAGATTTACTGTTTTTCTTCGGGATGCAGAGCATCACTTCGCGGATCAGACGCTCGCCAGTCTCGCTGTTGTAGCTGCCGAAGATGGCCCCGGCGAATGCCAAGACCCAGGGTGCGCAGGCAGCCTCAATGGTGGGGCTGCCCGGGGCATCGACGATCTTCAGCCCCTTGAACACATCGAGGCCGGCTTCAGCTTCGTCTGGAAACAGCGGCTCGGGGATGATTGATTCGCCCGCAGCCAGGCACCTCCACCAATCCGGGCAGGCTGTTGTCCATTGCATAGGTCAGTTCTTCACTACGGAGAGAGGCGGCTTGCCCTGGGAGTACTTGCCTTTACCGACCTGCTTGGCGGCCTCGGCCTTCTGCTCTTTCTTGCCCTGGTCGGCGACCTTGCCGTGCACATAAGGCATTAACGTCTTGGCCGCTTCCAGCCGCATGCGCATGTCGGCGCCTTCTGCGTTCATCAGTTCAGTGAGGAAGGCTCGCGGGTCGTCGGTCTCGGTTAACGACAGCTCATCGGCGTGCTGCTCCTGAGGTTGTTCGGCTTTAACTTTTCGAGAGCGTTTAACCTCAGAACTGGAGGCCTGCTTTTGCTTCAAGCGGCGCCCGACTTCGGCAAGGACATCGGGGTCCTTCGCAAGCTTGGAGCCCGCTTGCGACGCGGTCTTCTCCGAATATCCTGCGGCGATCGCCGCCTCGCGATTTGTGGCACCCGACAGCAAAGCGTCAACAAACCGCCGCTTCTTGTCGGTTAAAGCCATGGTTAACTTTTCCTGAAACGGGAAAAAATGTGTACGTGGGGTCGGAGGCGGTCTAGCTAGATGAGAATCCCTAGCTTTTGACCCCCCTACCCCTTTCGCAGCACGTCACTGGCGTGCTTCTGTGCCGCCGCGCTGGCTTTCGGCGATCCGCTGCCGTGTCAGCCACCCAGTCCCGCCGCCTCCTCGGCCTGCTTGACGGAGTCATGGCACGGCTTACAGAGGCTCTGCCAGTTGGTCTCATCCCAGAAGAGAACCATGTCTCCACGGTGAGCAACGATGTGGTCGACAATTCTGGCGGCAGTTGTGCGGCCGTTCCGCTCGCAATAGACGCAAAGCGGGTTGTCGCGTAGGTACCGCTCTCGGGCTTGCTGCCACTTGTAGCCATAGCCGCGCTGGGAGCTGGTCATGCCGCTTCGCCAACTGCCAGGGCTCACCACCTTGACCCGTGATCCTGCGCTCTCCTTGATGCGAGAACCGAGCGTCTTGAGCCTGGCCATCAGTGCACCTCAACCTTCAGGCCGCGACCGCCCCAGTAGGCAACCCGACCGGGGTTCGGCTCACATCCTGTGACCTGCGCCATGGCCAGCACGCCAGCCAGGTAGTACTTCAACCACCAGCGATGGCGGCAAACGATCGTTGCATACACCCTAGCCATGCCGACGCTCCTCACCTCTTGTACCAAGTCATCTCATAGCACCGCGCATCAGGCGGCACCTCGGCGATCGGCCAGCGCAGGCAGTCCATGTGCTTTCGCTCAGGGCGAGTGCGGCTCACCCGAAGCGTCTGCACCAGGTAGGCCGAACCGGCTGCAGTGGTGATGAAATCGCCGACCGCGATGCCATCGGCGCCGTCCACGTACAGCTTGCAAGGCGTGTAGGGCGCCTTGGCCATCAGTTGAAAGGATCAGCGGGCTTAGCGATCGAACGCACGAACCACATGAAACCCTGCTGCAGGTTGGTTTTGGCCAGAGCCAAGGTGCGCTGATCAACCCCGTCAATCTGGCCGATCTGCTTGAACAGCTCGCCGGCATCCGCTTCCAGGGCCTTGATCGAGTTCATGCCGTCGATCTCGCTCTGGGAGAGGTCGCGGTAGCCGGTGATCTTCTTGTGCTGGTTGTCCATGGTGAATCCTCATGTGGGCGCGCCACGAAACGGCGCATGTCTGTTTTGTGGCGCGGAGCAACTCTTGGCCTAATTGAACGAGCCAGATGACCACTGACGCTAGTGACACGGAATGCCATCAATTCGTCTCGATGAGTCATATTGCTGGCTTTCTGCAATCGAACTAATACTTGGGTATCTGCCTGGGGAGGCCTAAGTCATGCAACCACGATTCGTTATCGTTCCGGCTGTGCCTATCGAAGGTGAGTCCTTCCAAATCGGTAACCGGTTCTATGCCGCCACCACTTCGGGCGGCTTCGACATCTACGACAATCAAGAAAAGGAAAGGCTGAAGCGCGGCTTCACCAATAGGACGGCGGCGGCTGCAGAATGCGAGAAACTGAACGCTGGTTCACGCAACCCTGAAGAGCGATTCCCATTACTGCGCACAGAATGAGACACCACGAAACCGCGCCCCTAGATTTTGTGGCGCAGGTTATGGGCCATCGACCTTGCGCTCTGCCCAGCGTCTACCGAGCTGGCGCGCCTGCTCGACGCCCAGCACGCCGACAAAGCCAGCAGTGGCGAACGACCAGGCGATGCTCAGGCCGAACTCTTTCACGGTCAGGCCAACCACCATCACGATCAACGCGCCAAGAGTAGCCTCAATCAGCTGTCGGACTGGGCGGGTTTCCTGGCCATCGTATTGAATACGCAACCAGGTCAGGGCGAATGTCAGGCCCATAGCCAGGCCGTTCTCTCTTAGGGCTGTTAGTACAAGCACCCAGAAGGATGGGTCTTTCTCTGGCGGCATATGGGCCATCTCGATTCCTCCCGTTGCGGGGAGCGGAAAAAGAAAAAGGCCCGCTGTTATGGCGAGCCCTTGAATGGGTGCGGAGGGCCGGCACTTACCCGGCTTGGTGGTCTGGATCGCTGGGTCACGTACCCCAGACTCTCATCGCGTTGTCCATCAGTGACCGCACGGGTTTGACTGAACGCCACTACCGACTTAGCCCTGCTGCCAGGGCGCGTCATCCGCATAAACGAAAAACCCCAGAGCGCGATGTCTGGGGTTTGTCTGTGTCGCGTTTCTTGCAAGCTGGACACGCTGCTATGAAAACAGGTGTTTATCCGCGCGGAAAGCTTTTTATGCAGCCTCGCGCAATTGCTCCAGAGCACAGTCGATCCATGCCACTCCGGTGTTGATCAGTTCGCGCGCCTTGGCTTCACCCATCTTGTGCTCACGGGCGATGCGCAACGCAGGCCACTTAGCGCCGAAGTACAGCCAGACGAAGCCGCCCATCTGCGGGTTGCGCTTGTTCAGCCTGGCTACGGCGCCGTCCACCGCAAGTGCTAGGTCGTCCGTGATCACGTATTGCTTGAGCCCTCCTTCCGCTGGTGCGTGCTCCTTCATAAGCGCATAGAGCGGGCACACGTACTGAGGCACGCCCATGCCATCCATGCGCCACCAGCCCCATTGCTCGAGCATGTACGCGGTATCACCCAGGGCCTTGTCTACGTAGGTTCGTTTTTTCATGTCCTTCCCCCTTAATCCCCGGTGTAGTTGGTGCCTCCAGCGCCGCGCTGGTTGCCTCCCTGATATGTAGCCTCAGGCCCGGATGCCTGAGGGTTCTTCAACTGCTCGATCTGCCGGAGCGCTGCCCGTAGCCTCATGCTGAGCTGGGTCACCAGCTCATCCAGGGGCAGGGCTTCTCCAGTTGCTGCCGCTACAAAGCCCGAGGCGTTGCAGCGGTCGCATGACAATTCGTGAAACACACCCTGAGTGACCGCTCTCCCACGGCACAAAGGGCACTGAGCCAAACTGATCACAGCCTTCTTGAAGGCAGGGCCATGGCTCTTCCCTGTCACTTTGAATCCTCGCTTATGGTGGATACCGCAACGTCGCTATATCCCGCGCGCTGTGCGGCCCGCGCCAGAATCCCTGAATCAACGGATCTATCGCCGGTCAAGCCGTGAACCGAGGCGAAACCCTTCTGATCAAGGTGGGCGTGCCACTTCTCCAGCGCCTCACGCTTGCGAGCCATGACGTCGGACTGGATGTACACCTTCACGTTGTGGCCCATGGCATGGTTGATCAGCAGCTCACCCACCAGGTGGTCGACGCCTAGGTCAGCCCAACCGGTGCGGGCCAGCTTGCGCAGGTCGTGGCTGGTCCATTCGCCCTGCCCCATGACCGTAAACACGGCGGATGCCTTCGCCTCGCTCATGGGCTTGCCCTGGCGCCCCGGGAACAGGAACTCGCCGTCGTAGCCTTCGTTGCGCTGGATCTCGCGGTAGGCCATCAGCAGGAAACGCACTTGGTCAGTCAGTGGCAGACGGTGCTGCACGCTGGTCTTGGTGTGCTCGGCGGGAATAAACCACTCTCGCTCGGCCAGGCTGATGTGGCTCCAGCGGGCCAGGCGGGTTTCGCCCAGTCGGGTGCCGTGGCACAGCATCATCAGGGCCAGCACGCCATGCTGCGGTCGGTTGGCCAGGGTGCTCTTCATGCGGGCCATCAGGTCGCCGAGGTGCACACCACGCAGGCGCGATGGCTTGACCGTGACCTTGGTCTTGGAGAAGTCACCAAAGCGGGGACCGGCCATGGGGTTGGAGCTGATCAGGCCTAGCTTGAAGGCCTGACGGAATGACAGAGCCAGCAGCTGGAACACCAGTCGCACATAGTCGATCGACAGCGACTCTTGCAGCGGCCACATCAGCTCGCGGTCGAGCAGCGCCTTGTCGATCTGGGCCAGCGGGATCTGGCCGAGGCGCGGCACCAGATGCTGCTTGATCGCCGACGCCGCCGTGCTCTTGCGCTTGGTCGACAGGTTGCGGTCGCGGGACATGCGCTCAGCGAACCAGGCCAGCAGCTCACCGGTGAGCACCCAGCTCGACAGGCTCGATCCTTCGCCGGATTCCAGGCGCAGGCGGATGTCGGGCAGCGCAGCGGCCACCTTGGCAGCGCTCAGCTCAGGGTATGAGCCGATCAGGTTCCACTTGCCCTTGTGGATCAGGTACCACGACCCGCGCTCGCGGGAGCGGTGAAAGCGGAAATACAGGCCGTGGTTGCCCAGGGCGCGCAGGTCGCGCACCTGGCCGGCGGCCTGCCGGCGAATCTCTGCATCGCTGATTTTCACAGCGGCGGTATTGGTCATGCTGCAACCTCCGTCTTCGGCAGCAGCAGGTAGGCCCGCAGCTGCTCCATGGCGTCGAAGTGCCCTCGGCACACGATGGCGAGATAGCCCTGATCATTCAGGCGCCGGATACACGCCTGTTGACTGGGCGAGACGGGCGCCGGGTCGACCGTCGCCTTGAATTCGATGTACATGCCGAAGTAGCCGCCCCGAGCCATCGGCAGGACCAGATCAGGGATGCCGGCCTTCACCCCCTGGTCCTTCAGCTTTTCAGCAACCTTCTTGTGCCTGTGGCCGCCGTTCGGTACGTGGTAGATCAGTTCGAAAACGTCCGGGTAGCGCAGCGCGATTTCTTCCATCAATGCGGCCTGCTCCGGGCCCTCCCGATCTACGGGCTTCGCCCGAGGCTTCTTGGCCCGTACAGGCTTCATGATCGCCGGCTTCACTGTTCCGCCCTCCCCAGCTGGGCTTTGATCTTCGCTAGGGCTTCAGGGGAGACGAACGCCCGGCCGCCCAGCATGATCATCGTGTCGCAAGGGACTTCCTTCGCACGCTGCCGGTAACGAAGGGCCGGAGCGCTCTTCCAGTGGCACCACTTCCGCTCAGTCGTCCAGCGGACGGTTTTCGTCTTGGGCAGGTGCTCGCTGACATAGATAGGGATGCCGCTGAACATCATGGCTGGACTGATCATGCGGCCACCTTCCCTTCGCTCACGAGGATGTCGAGCGTTCTCACCACGCCTTCTAGGTGCATCAACCGCAGCTCTTCGTGGCTGAACGCGGTCTTGCTGCGCGAATCGACTGCGTCATGGCAGGCACTGCAAGACCAGGCGCCCTGCAGGTCGTTCGGCTTGATGCCCACGCCGCAGGTGCCGGCCAGCCGGTAGTGCGCTAGGACGGTTGTTTCGGTGTTGCCGTTGCACACGCCAGGGATGCGCACCTGGCACTCACGACCGCGTGCGGCCTTGGTCAACTTCGTTTGGCGCATAGATCAAGCTCCTAGCTGATGTGTTCAACGGCCTGCAAGGCGGGCGCGCATGGCCGACAGGGCGTTGTTGCCAACCTCTGGCGTCCGGCTACCGGCAACTTCAGCGGGAAGCGCCAGCGGCATCTTCTGCAGCGGTTCTCCGGCCATGATTCGGCGGACGGCGATGGTGTAGTTGCGCTCGTACAGTTTCGAGGAGGCATCGGTTGGCAGTTTGTTGAGGTTCTCGAAGCCGCACTCCTTGGCCGCATGCCACACAGCATCGTGGCTCCAGCTGCCCCGGCCAGCCATCGCAGGATGGGCATTCCGAGTAGCCTCGCGAAATGCGGCCGCCAAGGTTGGAAGGCCAAGCATCTCCGGCGATGGCTGGCACCACTCGATGAATTTGCCGGGGGCGGGAATGAATTCACGTCCTGACTGGCGGCAGCGCATCAGACCGAACTGCAGCTGCTCGGGGGTGTTGATGCCTGCCTCAAGGAACGCCGTCAGCCACTGCTGCTTGGCGGCCTTGTACGTGCCCATATCCGGCCAGGCCTGTTTCCAGGCGCTGAAGATGGTCCGCAGATCACGGAACAGCCGATTGATCACTGCAGCAGTTTTGCGATCGAGCTCGGCCTTGATCTCGGCGGGAAGCGTGTCCCCAGCAGGGATGTACTGGCCGGTTTGAACTTTGGCCCAAAGACCATGGGCGATGGTGGCTACCTGGTTCATTGGTCATTCCCCCCTTTGAGCCATGAGGTATCGTCGTCATCGAAAGCGTTCGATTGCTGCGCGCTCGGCTTGCCGGTAGCGGATCGAGCTGCCCGGGCCAGGTCCGATTTCACCCAGTTGACGAGGGCGGCGAGCCATTGCTTCTCGGTCTGCACCAAACCCTTCGCGTCGTGGTGCAACACGAACCCAGCGATTGCCTTGGAGCCGAAGTTGTCCAGGGTGAGCCCCGAACGGAGTGCATACGCTTTGAGCAGGTCCTGATCCGGCACCCACTCGAGGAACATTTCGAATGGCTCGCGCAGAGAGTGAGTAGATTGGTTAACTGACGGATTGGGTGCAGCTGCTGCACCCCGTTCTGCGTTTTCCTGCACCCCGTTCTGCTGCGAGCTGCACCCCGTGCGGTTTCCTGCACCCCGTTCTCTACGAGGTGCAGCAGATGCACCTCGTTTAAGTTGAAGGTCGTACACAATGGGACGGCGATCACGGCGGTCGATGTAAGCTGCCGCGATAGCTTGGTTTCCTGCCACGATCCAGCCAGCTGCTTCCAGCTCGTCAAGCTTTAGGCGGATGGTGCGTTCTGACAGGCCGGTGTCCTCGGATAGCGTTGCAGCCGACGGGAATGCGCCGCGGCCATCGGTACCGGCATAATTGGCTAGGCAAAGCAGGACGTGCCGAGCTGCAGGGTTCTCCAGAGAGGACTTCGGAATAGCCAGGGCCCAGGTCATGGCTTGTACACTCACAGCGAACCCCCAGCCTTCAGTTCAGCGAGACGCGCCAGTCCTTTCGGGGTGACCAGGGGATCAAACGCGGCGCGCTCGATACCGGTTTCCGGGTCTGGCTTCAAGGCTGTCACCTTGTGCTTCATCAAGCCCGAGGTGATGCGAGGCTGGTAAGCGATCCATCGCTTGGACCCCTTGCGGCGGAATATCCAGCGGTTCTGCTCCAGCCAGTCGAACAACTTCGATGGGGCAACCTGAAGCTGCTTGGCCGCATCGGTGATGCAGATGGCCCCACAAGCAGCAGCCAAACGGTGGATTGCTGCGACCTTCGGGGCTTGCTTCTGGATGACCTGCTGCAGTTGATGGTTCTGCTCTGCTTGATCGGCGGCCAGTCGCAGCACCTCAGCGAAGGTTTGGGGGATCTGAACCTGCGCCAATACCCGCGCCTCTAGCTCCTGCCAACGGTCGATAATCGTGGCGCGCAGTTGGGCGTTGTATCCGGAGACCAGCACCAGGGTATCGCGCTGGCTAAGCAGGAACTCTGGATACGATTGGCCGTTCTGTGGGTGGGTGTATGGGGTTTCCTCAGATTTGAGGACACCCTCTGCAACCAGGCGCCGTGCGTCCCGCAGCACATTGTCATGGCTCTTGCCAGTGAGCTGCGCGATTTCGCGGGTGGACATGACCTGACGCGCTAGTTTTGACGAATCGCCGAAAGCTGACGCAATAGGGCTGGTATTGCTAGCATCGATTGCGGAGTGCATAATCGACCTCGATGTGTTGTTGAAGAAGCCGGGCTGCCACCCGGTTTTTTTATGCCTGCGATTCAGGTACTGGATGGATCAGCAGGTGTTTCGGCCATCTACTGGCTCAGTGCCAGATCAGTAATGATTCAAATGTCAGGCTGCTTCAGGGTCGCGAGCCGTTGGCGGGAAGACATCGTCAAGGCTGCACTCGGCTCCTAGCCCGTTCAGCGCAGCGACAATCTGCCGGGCCGAATCCAGGCTGACACACCGTCGCCCGGCCTCGTAGTTGGCCAGGCGCGACTGGTTCCAGCGGAGCTCCCGGCATAGCCGAGCTTGGCTAATCCCCGCAGCTACCCGGATCTTGCGAACGTTGTTCATTCGGGGTTCCTCAATGACTAGCACTCAGGATAAACACGCATCGTGTTAATATCAATCACAATAAGTGAAAGCCGTGCATTTCATTTCGTGATGAAATCCCGCGCATGAATGAATCACTGAGCCAGCGCATTAAGCGCTTGAGAAAAGCGACGGGAATGTCCCAGGCCCAGCTGGCAGATGCTTGCGGCTGGAAATCGCAGTCACGCGTCGGAAACTATGAAGCCGGTACGCGAGAGCCAACGCTGGCGGATATTGCCGCTATGGCAGCTGCCCTTGGAGTCGACCAATCCGAGCTACTCCTGAACTCTGCGGCAGTGACCGAGGTTTCGGCGCCAGCCCGGAGTACGACTGATCTTGTCAGGCAGATGCTCGCAAAGAGCGGCAAAGGCATTCCGGAAGAGGCCCGTCAGCGCCTCCTTGCTGCGGCTGAGGAGCCGAGCGCCAGCAGTGTCGTGGCGGCTGACTTCGTTCGCCCCGGCCTCGTGGGCGATGAGGTGTGGATTGCTCACTACGACGTGCGCGGAGCAATGGGCGATGGTGAAGTAGCTCACGACTTCCCTGAAATGCTGCAGGACATCCGGGTCAGCCCTACTCACCTGCGAGAGATGGGGGTCGAGTTCAAAGAGCACTTCCATCTGAAGCTCATAACGGGTGTCGGTCAGTCCATGGCACCAACCATCAAAAGCCGCGACCCGTTGGTCGTCGACATCAGCATCCGTGAGTTCGTGGGCGACGGGATCTACTACTTCTCCCATCAGGGTCATCAGTACATCAAGCGCCTGCAGAAGAAGGGCCGCGACCACTTCAAGATGATTTCTGACAACACAAATCATCCGCCGGAAGACATCCGGGTCGATGAGACCTACATCCAGGCCCGGGTGCTGCTGGTTTGGAACGCGCACCTCGTTTGACACAAATTATCTTAGCCCTCCACTAGAAAGGGCGCCTCCACTGAACATAGGGAATCAGGGCTGCTATGAGTGATGATGAGAAGGGATTGATCATGCGCTTGGAAGGACCAGGCGTAATCGTTGAGCCCCAGCTGAGGCCGCCAATGTTTCAAAGGCAGCTTTTCCCGGTTGCGGTAATGACGACCTACCCTAATGATCAGAATTCAGCTGACCTTCAAACGATAGGCCTTGCCGCAAACGGTAAAGACTATGCGATCAAAACTGTTATGGACGGAAACGGTAAGATTCCCGCTTCAGAGGCATTCTGCTACCAGCTTGCTAGATTGGTCTTAATCGCCACCCCAGATTTTGATGTG
>NZ_JABMCW010000016.1:0-36126 GCF_013179705.1 Pseudomonas sp. CM25
GCCGCCCCATCCCCCGATTTCTTCAATTTGAGCAGCTTTGAAGAGCTGCCCAATCTGAAGGAAATCAAAGATATTTTCGCCGGGCCTCGGCATGCCAAATGGCGTGCGTTCCGTGAAAGTGAAGACGCTCGCCACACTGCACTGACCGGCCCCCGTTTCATGCTTCGCCCGGCCTACCATCCGCAAGAAAATCCCGTGCAGAGCTATCACTACGTCGAGGACATTGCAGGACGACACGAAAACTACCTGTGGGGCAACTCCGCCTTTTTGCTGGCCAGCTGCATTAACGACAGCTTCGCCCGCTACCGCTGGTGCCCTAACATCATCGGCCCGCAGTCCGGTGGCGCCGTCGAAGATCTGCCAGTACACCTCTACGAGGCGCTGGGGCAGTTACAAGCGAAGATCCCAACCGAGGTGCTGATTTCTGATCGCAAGGAATTTGAGCTGGCCGAAGAAGGTTTCATCGCCTTGACCATGCGCAAAGACAGCGACAACGCCGCATTTTTCTCGGCCAACTCGGTGCAGAAACCGAAGAACTTTCCCAAGACCGCGGAAGGGCTGCAGGCTCAGACCAACTACAAGCTCGGCACCCAGCTGCCTTACCTGTTCATCGTCAACCGCCTGGCCCACTACATCAAGGTGCTGCAGCGCGAGCAGATCGGCAGCTGGAAAGAGCGCAAGGACCTTGAGTCAGAACTCAACAAATGGATCAAGCAATACGTCGCCGACCAGGAAAATCCGTCCGCCGATGTGCGTAGCCGCCGACCGCTGCGTTCCGCGAAGGTCGAGGTGTCAGACGTCGCCGGTGACCCGGGTTGGTACCAGGTCTCGCTCGCCGTGCGCCCGCACTTCAAATATATGGGTGCGAACTTCGAAATTTCTCTGGTCGGCCGGCTCGATACCCAATGAGCGGATTTTTCGACCGTTTGGTTGCGGATCAGACCGTGATCCGCGATCCGTCCAGGCAAGAGAACGCGTCCCACAAGTTCGCCGCCATCAAGCGCCACCTGGAAACGCTGCTTAACGCTCGCCAAGGCTGCTCGCAGAGCAGCCCTGAGCTTGGCCTGCATGACTTCAACGGGCACGACGCAAGCAGTGGCGACCTGCTCAAGCAAGTGAGCGCCGACATACGCCGCACAATTCGGCGTTTCGAGCCTCGTGTGCACGTGCGATCGCTCAAAGCCATGCCCGATTGTCTCGCCCCGCTGGAGCTGCATTTCAGGCTGGACTGCCAGGTGCAGGTCAACAACCACAAGGAGCAGCTGCAACTGGAGCTGCTGGTCAACGGCCATAGCCGCCACACCCGAGTGAGGTGACCGATGTCACTCAAGGATCGATTCAGCGAAGAGTTGCGTTACCTGCATGAGCTGGGAAACGACTTCGCCAAAGACAACCCACAACTTGCCCGGCTGCTGGGCAAGGGTGGCAGCGACCCGGATGTCGAACGCCTGATGGAAGCCTTTGCCTTCCTCACGGCCAAGCTGCGCCTCAAGCTGGAGGATGACTTGCCAGAGCTGACGCACCCCATGCTGCAACTGCTGTGGCCCAATTACCTGCGGCCACTGCCGAGCGCCACCATTATCCAGTTCACACCACTCAAGCAAGCGCTCAGCCAATCGCAACGCATTCCCAAAGGTTCACAGCTGTTCTCTAAACCTGTGGACGGTGTGCCTTGTGAGTTTCGCACCTGCACGGCAGTGGATATCCATCCGTTCGAGATCGAATCGGTAAGCGCTACCCAGACGCTTGACAGTTCGGTGGCAAGCATCGAGCTGCGCACCTTGGTCGAGCGACCCTTGAACACCCTCGGCTGCAACAGTCTGGATTTCCACCTGAGCGGTGATACCGAGACTGCCCGCACGCTGTACCTCTGGATCGCTCAATACCTCAAGCATGTCGCTGTGACGATCAATGGCGAGGTCCGCAGGCTGCCAGCCAGCAGCATCGTCTTCCCAGGCTTCAGCTCAAACGAAGGGCTGCTGCCTTACCCGCAGAACGTCTTCGACGGCTATCGGATCTTGCAGGAATACTTTGTATTTCCAAAGCGCTTTCACTTCTTCAGCATCACCGGACTGCAGAAGATCTGGCCCGATCAAGCAACTCAGCAGGTGGGCATTGAACTTCACTTCACCCGCCAGCTACCGGATTCGTTGCGTATCGGCACGGCGGACTTCAGCCTGTTCTGCACGCCGGCGGTAAACCTGTTCAGCTACACCGCCGAGCCTATCGACCTCTCCAACCGGCACGCCCCTTCTGACCTCACGCCCAGAGGTAAAGAGCGGCATGCGTATGAAATTTTCAGTGTTGATCGAGTGATCAGCACCCGTACGACAACAGACGGCAGTACCGGCGAACACCTACGTACCTTCCGCCCCTTCGAATCGTTCGCCCATGAGATCGAGCACGCTCAAGGACGCACGGCGCTGTACTACCGCTACACCCTCGAAGAGTCCTTGCGCGGCGATGGCGTCACGCACCGTATCGCTTTCGTGCGCGCCGATGCCAACGCCTACACCGGTGAACTGGAAACGGCGTCTATCGACCTGACCTGCACCAATCGCGATCTACCCCTGGCATTGGGCGTCGACGATATCAATGTGTTTTCCGAAGTCACGCCGCCGCTCACCACCTATACCAACATCTGTAAACCGACACGCCCCTATCGGCCGGTGCTGGATGGCCAGTTGCAGTGGGCGCTCATTTCCAACATGTCGCTCAACTACCTGTCGCTGCTTTCGGCCGAGCCGCTGAAAGCGGTGATTCGTGCCTATGACTTCGTGGCATTGCACGACCTGCAACAGACACGCACCACCCATAAGCGCCTCGAAGGCATCCGCGATGTTCAAACAGAACCTCTGGATTGGCTAATCAAAGGCCAGCCCATTCGCGGGCTACGCACACGGCTGAAGCTGGATCAGGCCGCCTTCCTCTGCGAGGGCGACCTGTACCTGTTCGGCTGCGTGCTCGCGCACTTCTTCGCCCTGTACGCCAGCATCAACTCCTTCCATCAACTGGAAGTGATCAACACTACCAACAACGAGCACTACACATGGCCCATCCAGACCGGCAAACAACCGCTGATCTAGCCGACAAGCTGCTCGCCGACGCACACCAGTACAACTTCTACCAGTTGCTGGAGCGCCTGCACGGCCTGCACGGGGATGACCTGGAACCGCGTTGGCCGGACCGGGCCACTCGCCTGCGCGTGCGGCTGGGCAGCGACCCGCGACTGACCTTTCCGGTTTCCGACGTGTACAAAGCCGAGCGCATGCCCGAAGCCGAAGACCGCTATCGCGTGTGCACCACCTTCATGGGCCTGCACGGCACAGACTCGCCCTTGCCAACCTATTACCTGGAAGAAGTGTCATACGAGCATGCCCACGGGATTGGTGTACGGCCGGCGTTCTTCGACTTCTTCAATCACTACGTGCTGAGCCTGCTGCACCGCATCTGGCGCAAGTACCGCTACTACATTCGTTTCCAGCCGGGTGCCAGCGATGGGTTTTCCCAGTACATCTTCGCCCTGCTCGGGTTGAATGACAAACAGCTGCGCGGTGATACGGCACTACCCTGGAGCCGGCTGCTCAGTTTCGCCGGTGTGATCGCCAGCCGCAGCCGTGCACCAGGCACGGTCGCCGGCATCATCGCCCACTGTTTTGACTTGAAGCAGGTGCACATCCGAGAGTTCGAAAGCCGCTCGGTTCCCACCACTGCCACGCAACAGGTGAGCCTTGGCTGCAGCAACGGTGCACTGGGTAGCTCCTTCATGGTCGGCAGCCGCACGCGAACCCGCAGCAGCAAGTTCACCATCGTGATCAGCGAGCTTGATCAGGAACAGTTGCGTGACCTGTTGCCCAGCGGCATCAACTTCAATCGCTTGCGTGCTCTGATTGATTTCCTGTTGCGTGATGGTCTGGCCTACGACCTGGAGCTGCGCCTGAAGCAGAACGCATTGTCGCCCTTCTGCCTGCATCCTGCCAAGGGCGCCTACCTGGGCTGGACCAGCTTCGTCGACGATCACCACGGCCAGATCAGCCCCGTCGTGCGATTCCGGGGGCGCTCATGAGCACATTGACCTTGAGCATTACGAACCTTGATCAATTGCAGCACAACGTCACTATCCGGCATCAATTCGATTGCACAGGCGGCACCATCGGCAGCGCCGAAGCCACGTGGCGGATCAACGATCGGGAGCAGACCGTTGCGCCGATTCACTGCGAAATTCGCTGGATAGAGGGCAGCTTCTGCGTCATTGACCGCTGTCAGCGTACCTACCTCAACGACAGCCACGACAGCTTGGGTTCGCTCGCCCCCAGGCGACTGCTGGAGGGTGACCGACTGCGCGTTGGCGCCTATCGACTACAGGTTCAACTGTCGCAGGCCGATGCACGCTCTCTGGAGGACATGTTCAGTCCTGAACAGCGAACCCTTGATCACTGGCTAGTGGAGGTTCCAGCCAACGCCCGGCAACCCATTTCAGGCGCCACGCAGGTTGTCGCAGACATCTGCTCGGTCTTCGCGCCAAGTATCGGTAACGATCCTTTGGCGGCACTGGACGCTGCAACGGGGCCAACGCAATCGAGCCCGCTGGAACACCTGATTGCAGGAGAACGCCCATGACGCGTCATTCATTCGTGGTCGTTCTACTGACGGCACTGATCGGACTCTCGGGCTGCACGGCTCTGAGTAAAATCGGCCAAGTGATCAAGGATCCCTCGGTGCCCGTCGGGGCGACCAGAGAGCATCCCACCCAAGTCGCGTTCAGCATCAATGCCAGCCCGACGCTCAACGGCAACGCGCACAGCGTCGACGTGTCAGTTGAGCAGCGTGGCGCTCTGGAACCCAGTCCCTATGCCGTCAGCTTAAGCGCTGGCGACCCTTACGCCTTGACCGAAAAAGTCGGGACGCTGCTCGAATACCTCCAGGAACAGTTCCCGGGAATGTCACCCGTCGCGGTGCCAGTGGACGAGGACGATCAGCCAAATCGCTCCCCCTTTGAGGAAAGCACGCCCGGCCGCTACGAAGACCCGACCGTGGTGCTGACCTTACCCCACACCGCCACCCTGGCTGGCGAGTCAATCGCCACGCCCATGGCCATCAAGATCCTTCAGCTGCGCGACGACTCGCTGCTGCGCAACAGCGTCTACGAACTGCTGGACAAGGATCCGGCCAAGGCGCTGCGCAGCACCTACATTCGCGATGACGACTACCTGCTGCGACCTGGCCAGTTCAAGTTCATCCCCTTTGCGGCCATCGAGCCCGAAACCCGTTTCGTCGCAGTTATCGCCGACTACCGCAACCAGGAGAACGCCACATGGAGCCAGGTGCTGCGTATTCCGCCGCGCGGCCAGCAGATCATCCTGTCGGTGTTGCTCAACGACACGCAGGTCCTGCTCAAGGAAGAAGACTGATGGCAGCCCAGTCCCTCTCATTTACTCACGCTGACACGGAGCGCTCATGAGTTCACGAAACCCCGTCCTGTGGCCTGAAGGCCTGTTCGTCAAACCGCAGCATTTCCAACAGGCGGCCCGGGCCGCTGAAGCGGCCCTGCATCAGCGCCTTGGCAGCCTGAACGCAGCCTTCTATGGCTTCAGCGAACTGCAGTTGAATGATGAGTACCTGAGCCTTGGCAAGATCGCCATCACCCGCGCGCGGGGCATCATGCCGGACGGCACGGTGTTCGATATCCCTGCTGACCTGCCGCCACCCCCACCGCTGGAAATCGAGGACGACGGCGCCAAAGACAGCGAGATTTTCCTGTGCCTGCCGCTGCGTACCGAAGGTGGCCGCGAGGTGAGCTGGCCTGACAATACCGCCAACTTCCGTTACAGCGCGCAGGCAGAGGAAATCAAGGACACGCACAGCGTCGACGGCGACCTGGTGCAGGTTGACCTGGCAGTGCCAAACCTGCAACTCAAACGCAAAGCTGACGATAGCAGCGCTTACACAAGGCTGGCCCTGGCACGCATATTGGAACGCCGCCCCGATGGCAGCCTGCAACTGGACGAAGGGTTCTATCCCACCAGTGTCTCGGTACGCGCCATACCGGCATTGCAACGCTTTCTGGAGGAGATCACAAACACCCTGCGCGAACGTGCGCGCAACCTTGCCGCCCGCATCGGTGCTTCAGGTCAGTCGGGTATCGCCGACATCCGCGACTTCAACTTGCTCCAGGCCATGAACCGCTGGTGGCCGTGCTTCCAGCATCTGGCCAGGCAAGGCCAGACGCACCCCGAGCAGCTTTATCTGTACATGAGTCAAGCCTGTGGTGAGTTCGTCACCTTCACCGACGAGGCCCGTCTGCCGCAGGAATACCCTGCCTATCGCCACACAGCGTTGCGCACTTCGTTCAAACCTTTGGAAGACACGCTGCGCCGCGCGCTGAGCACGGTACTTCAGCCGCGCGCCGTGTCGCTGCCATTGGAAACGCTGAAGTACGGATTGATGCAGACCACGCTGGACGACCGTCGCCTGATCGATCAAGCCGACTTCATCCTGGCAGTGCGCGCCAATCTGCCACCGCAAACGCTGCGCCAGATGTTTGTGCAGAAGGCCAAAGTCGTTTCGCTGGAAGCGTTGAACGAGGTCGTGCCGCTGCAACTGCCGGGTATTCCACTGGTGCCGCTACCCGTGGCGCCACGGGACCTGCCTTTCCATGCAGGCTTCACCTACTTCGAACTGGACCGCCGCGACTCGAGCTGGGCGGGCATGAAAGGCTCAAATGGCTTCGGTATTCATGTCGCGGGCGAGTTCCCGGGGCTTGAGTTGCAGTTCTGGGCGATCAGGAGTGAATAAGATGAAAGATAGTACTCAGGACATTCAGGATGACAACAAGGGTTTCTTCGAATCGATAGAGAACTTAGATAGCAGCGGCAAAACATCGTCTGAACATGGCACCTCAGAAGTACAGACCGAGCCTGCTTTTGAGGGGTACGCCGCCGACCCGGATTTCCAATTACGAGGCGGCTTCGCAAATCTGATGCTGGATGCTGCCGCACCCTTGTTCGGCCTGGTCATGCGCCTGCGCACCCTGGATGAATTACCCAACATCAAGGACGTGCACCGGCAGGTACGCAACCAGATCGACAACATCAGGGAAGAAATGCGCCAGCACGGCTACGAGCACACTCAGCTGCTGGCCTACTCCTACGGTCTGTGCCTTTACATCGATGAAGCGGTCATGGAAACACCCTGGGGCCAGACCAGCTGCTGGAGCCAGGAGCCACTGCTGAGCATCTTCCACGACGAAACCTGGGGTGGCGAAAAGATCTTCACCGTGCTCTCGCGCCTGATGCAGGAACCCGAGCGCTACCAGGACGTGCTGGAGTTCATGTATTTCGCGCTGTGCCTGGGCTTGAAGGGCAAGTACGCCATCGCGCCGAAAGGCGAAGAGTCGCTGAACGGCCTCATTCACCAGCTTCACGGGATCATCCGCGAACTGCGCGGCCCCGTGCCGGAATCGGTCGGCGATCCCTACACCAACGTGGCCCCGCGCAATTTTCGCATGAACCGGCAATGGCCCTGGTGGAGCCCGTTGGTGATTTCTGCAGTCGCCATGGCCGTGGCCTACAGCATCTACAGCTACCGCCTGCACCTGATTACCACCGAGGTGCTGGAGTCACTCAACGGCATCTTGCAGCAATAGCGCGTCGAACAGCGACGCAACCGAATTCAACGAATTGACGAGGTACCTGCCTCGTTGACAAGCCCATCGTTTCCGATGGCCACGCCGCCCGTGGTGGCGTGTTGTATCCACATGGACGCAGGAGAAACTGCCATGCCAACACCCGCTTACATCAAGATCGAAGGCCAGACCCAAGGCAACATCACCGCAGGCGCCTTCACCTCTGACTCGGTCGGCAACGTGTTCGTCGAGGGCCATGAAGACGAGATTCTGGTGCAGGAAATCAAGCACCAGGTGACCACCCCAACCGACCCGCAGAGTGGCCAACCCGCAGGACAGCGGGTGCACAAACCGTTCATTTTCACCAGCGCCCTGAACAAAGCCACACCGCTCATGTACCAGGCTTTGGCCAGCGGCGAGATGTTGCCGACCGTTGAAGTCAGCTGGTATCGCACCTCAGTGGAGGGCAAGCAGGAACACTTCTTCACCACCAAGCTGGAGGACGCCACCATCGTCGATATCCACACCACCCTGCCGCATGCGCAGGACAAGGAGAACGCTGGCTTCACCCAATTGATCGAAGTGTCCATGTCCTACCGCAAGATCTCCTGGGCCCATGTGGTGGCAGGTACCGAAGGCTCTGACGACTGGCGCAAACCGATCGCCTGACCCCACTGAAATGCCCCAGGCAGCCTCGCGCTGCCTGGGCTTTTCGACTCTTCAGACGGCGGACAAGGATCTTTTATGCCTAGCCAATCTGATTTGCGCTACAGATTCGAGCCACTGGTGGGCGACGTTGAGTTCGAAGTGGTGTCGTTTGAACTCAGGGAAGCGATCAGCGCACCCTTTACTTTGGAACTGGAGCTGGTCAGCTTCGAACCCGATATCGACTTCGGCCAAGTGCTGGACAAACCGGTGGTACTCACCATCCTGGATGAAGAAGGGCCGGTGCGGTACGTGAACGGCCTGGTGAGCAGCTTCAGCCAAGGCGAAAGCGGCTTTTACCGCACCTACTATCACGCGCTGGTCGAACCCATTCTGGCCCGCGCCGGCCTGCGTTCGAACTGGCGCATCTTCCAGCAAAAAACCGTGCCGCAGATTCTTGAGTTGATGCTCAAGCGCCAGGGTATCGATCAATACGAGCTTCGCGTGAGCATGGACCACCAGGTGCGCGAGTTCTGCGTGCAAGCGGGCGAGACCGACCTTGACTTTATCGCCCGTCTGGCGGCGGAAGAGGGCTTCGTCTATCGCTTCGAGCACAGTGAAAAACTGCATAAGTTGATCATCACAGATCAGCTGCTGTCCCTTGGGTTGATCAGCCATGGCGCGCTCAAGACTGGCAACGATGACGAAGGCTTCTTTGAGGGCGAAGACGTTATCGATCCCAACACTGTGCTGTATCAATCCAGCAGTGGTGGTGATCAGGCTAGACCCTGCCTGCGGCGACTGCGCTACAGCGAACAGGTCCGAACCTCGCGGCAGGTCCAGCGCGACTACACCTTCACCCATCCGGCGTATCGTCAGGAACACCGTGCTGCCGGCCCTTTCCTGGAACACCAATCCACCGACTACGAACGCTTCGACTATCCCGGTCGCTACAAGCGCGATGCCGTGGGCAAACCGTTCACCGAGAACCGCATCACCGCCCTGCGCCACGATGTGCGCATTGCCGAAGTTCAAGGGGATGACGCACGGCTACAGCCCGGGCTGAGCTTCACGCTGACCGGTCACCCTCGCGATGACCTCAATGCCCACTGGCGAGTGAACAGTGTCGTTCACAAAGGCCGCCAGTTCACCAGCCTGCAGGAAGAGGCTGCCAGCGTCGACCAAAGCACGCGCTATGAGCAAACCGCAGTGCTGGTGCCAGGTCGCACCGAATGGCGCCCTGCCCCTTTGCAGAAACCTCGCGTGGACGGCCCGCACATGGCTACCGTGGTCGGCCCGCCCGGCGAGGAGATCTACTGCGACGAGTGGGGTCGGGTCAAGGTCAGCTTCCCCTGGGACCGGGAGAGCAACAACAACGAGTTCAGCTCCTGCTGGGTGCGGGTATCCCAGGGATGGGCCGGTGGCAGCTGGGGCGCGATGGCCATCCCGCGTATCGGCCAGGACGTGATCATCCAGTACGTCAACGGTGACCCCGACCAGCCGATGATCACTGGGCGCACCTATTGCGGTAACCAGCTGCCGCCCTACGACCTGCCCGACCACAAGACCCGCATGACCATCAAGAGCCAGACCCACAAGGGTGATGGTTTCAACGAGCTGCGTTTCGAGGATGAGCTGGGTCGGCAGGAGGTGTTTATCCATGCGGAGAAGGATCAGAACAACGTCGTCAAGCACAACGAAACTACCTTCGTCGGCAACGACCGCAGCGAGCGGGTGGACCACAACGAAACCATCTCCATCGGCGACCATCGCACCGAAGACGTCGGCAAAAACGAAACCATCAGCATCGGGCTCAATCGCCACGTCACCATCGGTGCCAACAAGACCGAAACCATCAAGTTGGCGAAGGCGGAAACCATCGGCCTAGCCAAGGCGCTGACCATTGGTGCGGGCTATCAAGTCAGTGTCGGTGCGGCGATGAATACGACAGTTGGCCTGAGCCAAAGCGAGCAGGTAGGCGTACACAAGTCCGTGATCGTCGGCAACCGCTTCAACATCACAGCAGGCGACGAACTCAGCATCACGGTAGGCAAGGCGACGTTGGTCATGAAGTCCGACGGGACCGTGCTGATCAACGGCAGCAACTTTGACTTCAGTGCCACAGGGCCTGTGCAAATCAACGGCAAGGATGTCGATCTCAACTGAAGGGGTAACCCAACATGGAATTTCGCAACCTGACGCCTTTTGACGTCATGTGCTTCAGCGCGCTTGCGCCTGACGGTCAGGAACATCCTGTCATTGCAATGAAGGTCGGATATCGCCTTGAAAATATTGATGGCTGTCCTGGCAAACTCCGAGCCATCGTCGTCGATGACGAACCAGTGCCGCTGTGCATGGCCGATACCTACTATGCAGAGATCGGCAGCAGTTCCGTATTAGAAGAGAGCGACCTGGCGCCATTCAAGCCACGCTGCGATGTCATCGTCGTCGGCCATGCGCATGCGCCGGCAGGACAACCTGCAACTTCGTGGGAAGCCAGTGTCCGTGTTACATCGACCCGTCCCAAGCAAGTAATCCCTGATCCGCCACCCCCGAAGCGCGCACCGAATGTTTACCTGACCGCTGATGAATTGCAGGCGCGCCAGGCAGAAGTACTGGAAGTTCGGCGTCGCAACAGAGAACAGCTCACGCCAATCGTGTTACTGGACAAGACCCTGCGCTTCACCGGTCCACGAGAGTTTCATCACAACTTCTTCGGCTGGTACCTCACAGACCCAGAGCTTGCCACGCGTGTTCCGTTGCGCTGGGAGCATGCTTTTGGCGGCACCAGCCGGTTCGCCAATCCCGAATACGGGCAAAACCCCGATGCCTCCGAGTTCCTGCTCAATGAAGTTTGCTTCAGTAACCCATTGGGCTGTGGCTGGCTGGAACACGGTCATGAAGAGTTGCACTACGAGCAGACCGGCGAGACGCTGGCCAGCCTGCCGGCGCCTCAGATCGAGCATTTGGACAACCCCATCGAGCGCCTGCTGCGCTCGCGGCATCCAGCTGGCCCACTCAATGCCTCTGCTATGGCTGAGGTCGCGGCCTCCTATGACTGCAGGCCGGCCGGCTTCGGCATCGTTGGCCGAGCGTGGGCGCCGCGCTTGGCACTTGCAGGTACTTATGACCAAAGCTGGGAGGAGGACCACTGGCCCGGGTTGCCACAGGATTTTGATTTCGGCTACTGGAATGGCGCCCCGGTTGACCAGCAGGTAGCTTTTCCTGCACCGGATGCACGCATTGCCCTGCTCAACCTGACTGATCCATCCCTGAGCCAAGATGGTAACTGTGAAGTCCAGCTTCCAGGTCACCGCCCCTTCGTGCTCATGCGCATGACCAACGGCGTAATGCTGCCGCTGCCGATGCTCACCGACACATTGCGCATCGACACCGATGCCATGACCCTGTCGATGACGCACCGCATCAGCCTGTCCAATTCGCTGGATATTCGTGTGCTCGAAGCGCGTTTCGAAACCAATCCAGAAGCGCCCATCATTCGGCGCGCCCCGCACCGCAGCAGGGAGCACGTCTGATGGCCGATAACGTAATGGCTCGGCAACAGACGAAATGGACGGTTATCAGCATCGCGCCCGATGTTTGCAAAACACCGATGGGCAGCAGCGTTCCACCCGTGCCTTATCCGGTCACGGCAGAACTGGATACCAGCAGCGGTGTGGCGAAAAGCGTACGTGCTAATGGCCATCCTGTAGTCGTCTACAAGCGCAGTTTCACTCCAAAGACCATCGGTGACGCAACCGGCCAAGCCAAAGGTGTCAAGAGCGGCACCGTCGAAGGCAAATGCCATCCGCTGGAGCACAGCAGTTCCGTTCGTGCGGAGGGGCGCCACCTGGTCCGCCACGGGGACCTGTTCTGGATGAATGGGAGTTGATGCCATGAGCATTCAACCAGTTCAACTAGACACGCTTGTCGTCCAAGTACACGAAGTGCCGTTGCGCAGGGTGCCAAACGGACCGGACAGGATGTACGTACAAACCGATGGTGCTGGAAATGTACTGGTCGACTTTGCCGATGGCGCCGATGAGTGGGGCAGATCTCTGACACTGGGTGAAACGCAGTATGAGGCCCTACGTCAGGAAGCATTCCGCATGGAACTCGCTGACTTGGAGGACATACCAACCTACACTCAACTCTACCCATCATCGAAAAACAGCGGCGCGACCACCACGCCGAATGGCAACACGCTAGGTAGAGTAAGAGGTGAAACGCTCGCCACCGGAGATACTGCGGAGTCCTCTAACCCTGGTGTGAAAACGGAATCACCAGCAGAAGGCGCAACAGGCGATGAGATACTGGATGGCCTTCAGCTAGGGCTAGATATCGTAGGTCTGATCCCAGTCGTTGGCGAAATAGCTGATGTCGCTAATGCGGGCATCAGCCTCGCCCGTGGTGACTATGCGGGAGCCGCTCTATCTTTGCTATCGGCAGTTCCATTTGCAGGGTACTTAGGAACAGCAGGCAAATTAGGTAGGCATGGCGCCAAGGCAGTGGCAGAGGCATCCGTCAAGACATCCAAGGAGGTTATTGAGCGAACGGCAAAAGAAACAGCGCAGAAGCGAGCTAAGGCGGCAGCTGCACGTAAAAAGGCGCCAGGCGGGAAGGTACGACCGAAGAAGCTGCAAAAGAAAAAAACAGAGTGCTTCGACCCTCGACAGTCTGACGCCTACAAAAAAATGAGCGAGACAGAAAAAAAAGGGTATCTCAAAGAGTATGCTCGCCAGCTCAAGCGGCAGGAGGATGCAATCAACAATATGTCGGCCAAAGATTTCTCTGGTGCAAGGAAAATGTTCGACGAAACCAAGCGGAAAACTGGAGATTCCGGCCGAAATCCTCTGGCGGACAAAGCGCAGCGCGATTACCGACGTGACAGGCGTAAAGAAATAGAGAAAAGCGTATACGAAAGTAAAAGAAACACGGGCGTAGCCCCTAAAGTCGCGAAAGCCGAGGCCAAAGCAGAGAGCGGCGCGATCATGGAAAAATTAGCCGCGCTCCACGAGCCTGATATGATCGCGGGAGGCTGGGCCAAACCCGACCCCACAGGGTTAGGAGACAAACGTATAAACAGCGCCATTGGTGGAAGCTGGGGACATAAGGAAAGAATCAAGACCATCGAAAGCGCAGCAGACAGAGCCATCGAGCGGGGCGATGGTAAGGCGATGATGAGTGTCGAACTAAGCATTTGCCCTCCAGATAAAAAAGGAAAATAAGTAATGCGTGACTTAGATTTTGCTGAATTTATCGAGTACTTTGGAGAAGCAACTCAGCGAACCAGCGTTCCAGAAGCTAGCTTTGAAAAGTGGAAGAGCATACTTCCACCTGTATTGATCCAATACTGGAAAAATGAAGGGTGGGCAGGATATGCAAATGGACTTTTTTGGACTGTTAACCCCGATGATTACGAGCATATTAAAGATGCCTGGCTCAAGGATACACCGATAGAATCCCTTGATAAATTCCATGTAATAGCCAGAAGCGCGTTTGGAAACCTTTACTTGTGCGGCGAAAAAACCGGACACAGCACTTCAATCATCTGCAACCACAATGAAATACTCGCAGTAAAGAATCGACTAAAAATCAAAGAACTGACCGCTCAAAACATTACGATCCAATCGCTATTCGGGACTAGCGAACCAGAGGATTATGATAACACCGATTCAAACGGAAAGCCTTTATTCGAGCGCGCACTCAAGAAATACGGCCCGCTCGCCCCAGATGAAATTTATGGCTTCGAACCTGCCTTGGTGGCCGGAGGAAAACCCACCCTGCAGAATCTGTGTAGGTTAAAGCTCGATCCTCATCTGCTAATTTTACGTAACTTCGATACACCGAGACTGCCCTTCTCCAGTAAAGATCTCAAAAATTTGATAAAATAGTTCCCCTTTATTCAATAAACATATTCATGTGAAAACCACCCAAAATCACTCATTGGGATCATAAGATTTCAGACCGCACAAATGAGAGCAACCTCAGCATCAGTGCAGAGAGAATTTCCAGCCAGCCAAACTTGCGCTTGATGATGTTGCGCTGCCGGTACCTGCCCCGATCAAACAGTCTGGGTAAGCCAGGCTTGGGTTTGCGCTTCATTGAGGCAGCGGGATGACGGGTTGCATTCGATATTGATCGCAGTATCGGCGTAGCACTTAGGCGGCAGATTGCGCTCCGCCGGAGGCTTGGGTAGAGCCACTACGCCGAGTGCGATCCATGAACCACACCTATCACATGATGGGCCCACAGGTTACCGTGGCATCTCTGGCGAGCAGTTCCACGGCAGCAGGGCTTCGTAGTTTGCCACCGACGATGCATACGGCAGGCGCTCCAGTACGTGGCGCAGCCACGTATAGGGCTCCTGGCCGTTGACCTTGGCGGTCTCGACCAAGCTGTAGATCTGCGCACTGGCCGTCGCACCCTTGGGCGTGTCACTGAACAGCCACGCCTTGCGCCCGATGACAAATGGCTTGATCGCACGCTCTGCCAGGTTGTTGTCGATCGGTAAATGACCGGCCTCGACATAGCGTTCCAACCGACTCCAGTTGTTCGCCAGATAGTGCACGGCCTTGCCCAGCACACTTTGCGGTGTGACCTGGGAGTACGTCTTGTCCAGCCAGCTTTTCAACTGACCGAGGCGTGGCAGGCTTCTTTCCTGGCGACCGAGGAACCGCTGTTCGTCGCTCACCTCCTTGAGTTCGCGCTCGATGCCGTACAGCTTGTTGATCATCGCCAGCGCCACATCGGCGCGGCCCGTCTTACCCTTGGGCTGCACTTTCTGCGCTTCGACGAACTTGCGGCGAGCATAAACCATGCACGCCAGCCGCTCGACACCTTCCCGATCTATTTGCTCAATTGGCAGACCAAAATGATTGACAAGAATAAGCACTCACGACCTAAAGGCATGGAGCTATTCGAGATTAAACCCGCTATCGTTGATGGTGATCCGATAAACCCTGAAAACAAAACCTGGCTAACGAGACAGCAGCACTTTGAGTGCTGTACGCTACTGGAACCGACTTATCACTAACCTGCGTAACAAGCCAGAGTAAATAAACACTCCCCATTCAACTTGTCGCGCCATGACGACAAGTTGATACCCCTGCACAGTTACATTGCCATTCGGTAAAAAAGGTGAGCGATAAATAATATGCAGGGCGCCCGACTGACTCTGCTCGCTACAGGCGAACCGTACCCATACCCACAAACTTTTTTCGAGCTTTCCAAAAACTTGACAGAACGACAGCATGGTCAGCTGAGCTGTGTTTTTCATCAGCTCACGAAAACGTAATTCCACGCAACCAAATTGGTTCTTGATTAACTAAAACGGATGCACGGCCTTATCGTACCTGCGCTTTGCAGTACTCCATGTTGCGCTTGATCTTGTGGAAACCACTGCGTTTGTTGAGCCTGGAACACGCGCTGTGCCGCGCCGCAATTTACCAGACGACCTTACGCCATCATGCTCTTTACGCTTCTCGACACTGGTGCATCCAGCGTCTACATAAACCGTACTGTCTTTGCCATGCAACAGCTTGGCAACCTGCATGATATCGGCCACGTTGGTCGCAGAGCCATGAACATGATGAACCGGTTCCGACTCGCCAGCACCGCTGGATGTGTAGTCGAACAGCACGACTTTCTGATCCGGTGGCCCACTGGCTTGCACCCACATCCAGGATTCGCTGGTCGGGTCTCGATCCGCTTCTTTAAGCACTTGGACGCGCGCTTCTTCGCAATGGATGACCGGGCTTTCCAGCAACCGGTCGCGCATCAGATTCAGCAGTGGTTGCAGGTGCTCGCCGCACTGAATCACCCAGCGTGCCAAGGTCTGACGCGGAATTTCGATAACGTGTCTGCTCAGCACCGTTTCGAAACGGTGCAGCGGTAAGCCATCGACATACTTGGTCGTCAGCAGCATCGCCAAGACGCTCGGACTGGCCATGCTCTTTTCGATCAACTGAGCGGGTTGGTCAGCGGTGCCCGGAGCGATTTCACAGCCACGGCAACCGTAAACTCTACGGATGTGTTTGATCACGTGGATCTGCATGGGCACGATATCCAGCTGCTCGCTGGTTTCTTCACCGATCACATGTTTGCAGCAACCGCAGGCACACGTCGGCTGCCTGCAGCGGCGACGGCGGACCGTCCTGGGGCTCGTACGGGTTGAAATAGCGTAAATGACCCTGCGCACTGACCTCGTAGCCATGCCAGACCTGCTGGTCGAGCAGCACGTACAGGTAACCCATGCGCAAGGTGCGCAGGCCCAGCTTGGCCGAAATATGCAGGCTGTCGGCCACCGCAGCGCGCGGCGCAGCGGCAGGAGGATCGGCAGACCCTGGCGCTCGCATAACATGCACTGGTCGTGCAACAGCCCGCCTTCAGCGGCGGCAATGGCAAAGCAGCCGCTGCTCCCTGGCAGCGACCGCGACCATGTCGCGCACTGCCGTTCTGGGAGGAGCCTGGCGTTTCCCAAGTCGCTGTAGGAATATTCGAACGTGAATGTAGGAACGGATTTACCCGCGAAGAACCATGAGGGTGGATGGCACCGGCTTCGCCGGTGTTCGCGGGCAAGCCCGCTCCCACAGGGATCGCGCACGCCGATTAAATTTTGTGCAAGACAGTTGCTCCTGCTTCAATGAGAAAAACGCATTGCGCTCAGGAGAACAGCCTGGCCAGGCAACCGAGCTTCTTCTTGTACGACCGCCGCGCCTCCAGCGCCTGCTCCAGGCTGACCGCCAGAAACCGTGCCTGCTGGTTCGGCTGCATCTGCCCGATCAGATCGAGGTCGGCGCTGATCACCGTGCCGATCATGGCATAGCCACCGCCCGACACTGCATCCCGGTGCAGGATGATCGGCTCCAGCCCCGCCGGCACCTGAATCGAACCGATCGGGTAGCAGCTGTCGACGATGTTGGAGGGGTCCGAGCCCGCACCGAACGGCTGTTCCCGCGGTTGGAAGCTCAAGGCACTGCCGCCCTTGTAGCGATAGCCGATACGGTCCGCCTCGGAGCCGACCGTCCAGGCCTGGGTGAAGAAGCTTTGCGCCGCCGCGTCGGTCAGGCGGTGGAAGTACAGGCCCGGCACCACCCGCAGTACCACTTCGCCGCCCAGGGCCTGGCGCAGGGCCATGGGCAGGCTGGCACCGGCGTGGGTCTTGCCGCTCGGCAGGCCGACCGGCAGCACATCGCCCGCCATCAGCTTGCGCCCATGGAACCCGCCCAGCGCTCCCAGGGCATAGGTGGAGCGGCTACCGAGCACCTCGGGTACATCGATGCCTCCGGCCACCGCCAGGTAGGCACGGGCGCCAGCGGTAGGGAAGCCGAACCGCAACACCTGCCCCGCGCGCACGGCAAACGCCGTGTCCGGGCGCTGCTCACGGCCATCGAGCAACACCGGCATCTGTGCCCCGCATACCGCCACCAGTGCATCGTGCTGGAACTCCAGCTCCGGCCCCACCAGCGCGCATTCAAGGCCTGCCGCACCGGCCGGGTTGCCCACCAGGTGGTTGGCGGCGCTCAGGGCATACTGGTCAAGTGCACCAGACGGCGGGATGCCCAGGTGGTAGTAGCCTTCGCGGCCCAGGTCCTGCACGGAGGTGGCCAGGCCCGGTTTGAGTACCTTGATCATGCCAGCACCTCCTGCAGCGATTTGGGGTAGCCGACCGGGTCGGCGAGGAACGCGTCCAGGGAAAACTCCACCGGGCGAATGCGCAGGTCGAAGCGACCCTCCTCCACATCCGCCACTGCCTGGTCGTAGGTGCGGCGGTCGATGGGCTTGAACTGCACGATGTCTCCTGGTCGGAAGAACACCATGTGCGCCTTCAGGTAATTCAATGTCTGCTGCGGGTCGTAGATCGGCGCCGGAGTAACGCCGAACATCTGGTAGCCCCCTGCCCCGCGCACCGAGTAGATGCAACCAAAGCAGCCGCCATGGCCCAAGGTGAGCTTGGGGGTGTCGGTGCGTGGCCGCAGGTATTTGGGCACCTGTAACTGCCGCTCGCGCTCGACCATCTGGAACATGAACGGCAAGCCGGCGACGAAGCCGACCATCGACACGAACCAGGGCGCGCCGCTGTGCGCAGCGATGAACGCCTCGACATCGGCCAGGCCGTTGATGCGCGCCGCGTACTCCAGGTCGGTGCTGGTCGGGTCCTGGTGGCGGTCACGAAAGCGCATCAGGGTTTCGTGCGTCCACGGGTCGTTGTACAGCACCGGTATCTCGATGATTCGCGTGTGCAAGCTGCGCTCGGCCACCGCCTGGGCTTCTGCACCGCGCACGGCGTCGAGCAGCGTTTCGGGGGCGATGCGGTCCGGGTCGAAGCGGATCTGGAACGACGCGTTGGCCAGGCACACATCCAGCACGCCATCCAGCGCCAGCCGCTCCACCGCACGGGTGATGGCCATGCCCTTGAAAAAAGCCTCCAGCGACATGCTGTCACTGACTTCGGCAAACAGATGCTCGTCGGCGCCGAAGCTGTAACGGATCGGGGTTGTAGCAAGCGGTTCGGCCATGACTGTTCCTTTTCTTGGAATCTTTATAGAAAGGCAGGCAAAAACAAAATGCGCGGGCTGCGGCGGGTACATGCCGCATGCCACATGGGCTCAGCGCGGGGCTCGCACCTCGATGCCCGCTGTGTCCAGCGCCTTGCGCGTGGCCTCGACCAGGTCCAGCGCACCCGGGGTATCACTGTGCAGGCAGATGGAGTCGAACTCGATGGCCAGGTCCTGGCCCTCGACCGTGCGCACCACGCCCTGCTGGCAGGCCCGCAGCACCCGCTCAGCCACTGCTCTGGGTTCATGACCACGGACATTGCGGGTGAACACGATCGAACCACTCAGGTCGTATTCGCGGTCGGCGTAGAACTCGCGAACCACCGGCTGGCCGAGTTGCCGGGCGATCCGGCAGATCACCGAACCCGGCATGCAATACAGCAGCAGTTCGGGCTCGATTACCCGCAGGTTTTCCACCAGCAGCCGCGCGGCTTCTTCGTCACGCGCCAGGTGCATGTATAGCGCCCCGTGCGGCTTGATGTGCTGCAGGGACACGCCCTGGGCGCGGGCAATTTCACGCAGCGCGCCCAGTTGGTAGAGCATGTCGTCGACCAGCTCCTGGGCCGGCGCATTGATGTGCCGGCGGCCGAAGCCGACCAGGTCGCGGAAACCCGGGTGCGCCCCTACTGCAACGCCCAAGGCCTTGGCCCGCTCGACAGTGCGGCGCATGGTGCCGGGGTCGCCGGCATGAAAGCCGGTGGCGATGTTGGCCGTGCTGATGTAGCCCATCAACTCGTTGTCGACGCCATCGCCAATGGTCCACGGGCCAAAGCCCTCACCCATGTCCGAGTTGAAATCCACCACTTGCATGACTGTCTCTCCTGGCACTTGTGACTGCATGCAGGCCACGTTAGATTCTCGTCGCCCCCTTGGGAAGATCTATAAACAGATAGGGTGTCTTCGGAAAATCAGATACCTGCAGCCGCCACAGGAGCCTACCGTGTCACTGACCCTGCGCCAGGTCCGTTATTTTATCGCCACTGCCGAGATCGGCCAGATATCCCAGGCGGCGATCCACCTGAACATCTCCCAGTCGGCGGTGACCACGGCGATCAAGGAGCTCGAGGCGATGCTCGGCATGCTGTTGTTCCAGCGCTCCGCCCAAGGCATGAGCCTGACTGAAGCTGGCCGGCACTTCCTGAACCGCGCCTACGTGATAATGCGCAGCGTCGACGATGCGTTGAACAGCCCGCTACCGGACATGCGCGCCAGTGGCCTGCTGCGCCTGGCCGCAAGCTACACGGTGATCGGCTACTTCCTGCCCCACCACCTGCAGCGCCTGGAGCACTGGCATCCAGGCGTAACCCTGGAGCTGTACGAGCAGGAGCGCAGCGCCATCGAACAAGGCCTGCTGGAGGGGCGTTTCGACATGGCGGTGGTGCTCACCGCCAACCTCACCCACCCTGCCATCGTTTCGGAGACGTTGTTCAACTCCGAGCGGCGGTTGTGGTTGCCCGGGCATCATCCGCTGTGCGAGCGCTCGGCGGTGAGCCTGGCCGATGTCGCCAAGGAGCCTTTCATTCTGCTCACAGTCGATGAGGCCGAGCAAAGCGCCATGCGCTATTGGCAGCAGGCCGGGCAGCAGCCGCGCGTGCGGGTCAGGACCAGTTCGGTGGAGGCCGTGCGCAGCATGGTCGCCAATGGCAGCGGCGTGGCGATCCTGTCCGACCTGGTGCACCGGCCCTGGTCGCTGGAGGGCAAGCGCATCGAGACAGTGACCATCAGCGACCCGGTGACGCCGATGAGCGTGGGGCTGGCCTGGCACCGGGAGCGGGCGTTCAGCCCGGCGATGCAGGCTGTGCGCAACTATTTCCATGATGCGTTTCTGGCACCGCAGCAGTTGTCTGCCCGGCGCTGATGGAGCATGCGTATGCCCCAGTCACCAGAGCCTCACGGTGTAGTCCAGGTTGACCCGCAGCTCGTTGTCGTCCCGGTGCGTCGCACCCGCTGCAAAATCATTGCGATACCAGGCATGCCGCACGCGCAACGCCACACCTTTGAACGTGCCCTGCTGCACGGTGTACGACAGCTCCACATCCTTCTCGCTTTCACTCAGCCCGGCCCCGCCGAAGCCCGGCAGTTCGATGTTGTCACCCCGTACGTAGCGCAGCATGCCCTTGAGCCCCGGCAACCCGAACGGGGCAAAATCCTGGTCGAACCTGACCTGCCAGCTGCGCTCCCTGGGGTTGAGAAACTCCGAACTCAGCGTGCCTTCGGTGATCACCAGCGGCTCGGTACCGTACAGGTAAGGCATGGCGGTATCGCCATCCAGGCGCATGTAGCCCACGCCAACGCTATGGCTGGCCCAGGCATAGCTCAGCATCAAGGCCGTGTTGCGGTTGTCGACCTTGCCGGCCTTGGCTGCACCGTCCTCACCCGTGACGAACAGGCGCACATCGCTTTTCAGGCGCCCAGTGCCAAGCTGGCGCTCGTCGACCAGGCCGAAGTAGTCCTTGCGGTACAGCTGGTCCAGTTCGGCGTGGTAATACCGCAAGGTCAAGGCCTCGGACCAGGCGTAGTCACCGCCCAGAAAGGTGAAGCGGTCAGATGTGGCAGCGCCGTTGAAGCGCCCGTTGGGCGAACCGATGCTCATCTTCTGGTAGTCGGTCGAGTCGCGCAGGTTGATGCGGTCGAGCCAGCCGGCATGCAGGCTCAGGCGGTCGATGTCGGATGAACGCAGGTAAGCGCCGCGAAACGTCTGTGGCAGCAGGCGCGTGGGGCTGGCGAAGGCAATCGGCAGAAAAGTACTGATGCTGCCGCTCTGCAGCTCGGTGCGTGAAATGCGCAGCTTGCCGGTCAGGCCCAGCTCGGAATAGTTGTCCGCCGGCTCGCGCGTACTGCGGTCGAAGGGCAGCAGCCCGGTGCCGGCACGGTCGGGTGAAGAGTCCAGCTTTACCCCGAGCATGCCCTTGGCGTCGAGGCCGAAACCTACAGGCCCTTGGCTGAAGCCTGAACTGAGATTCAGGATGAAGCCCTGGGCCCATTCACGGGCGGCGGCCTGCGGGGACGGGCCCAGGTAGTTGCGGTCGAAATAATAGTTGCGCAGCACCAGCTCGGCATGGCTGTCTTCGACAAAGCCAGCGGCGTGGGGCGGATTGGCGCAAAACAGGCAGGCGCTCAGCGCCAGGCAGGTTTTTCGGGCCTTGTGCATGGTGACTTCACTTTCTTGTAGTTGTAGGAAGCCCTGCCGCAGAAGCAGCAGGGAGCACGCCAGGGTGAACAGCGAGTGGCGTTATACCGGGCGACGGCCGATCAGGCGGAACAGTGCCAGGGCAGCAATCACCACGCCCGGTGCCGAGGCCAGCAGCACGCCGGCAGAGCCGGCACCGAGGGCGAGCATCTGGCCAGCTACCAGTGGCCCGCTCATGGCGCCCAGGCGGCCAACCGCAACCGCCGCACCCACGCCGGTGGCGCGCACGCGTGCGGGGTAGAAGTGCGGCGCCAAGGCATACAGCACCCCTTGCCCGCCAGTGGCGAAGAAGCCGGCAAAGAAACCGGCCGCGAGCATGCCGCGCAGGTCACTGGCCAGGCCCAGGCCACCGAGGGCAGCCAGGATGCCCAGGTACACCAGCGTCGCCGTCGCCCAGGCCGGCAAGCGTTCAAGCAGCTGGCCCAGGGCCAGGGTGCCGATGGCGGCGCCGATCTGCAGGGCAAACATCACCCAGCTGGCGTCATGGCTGCTGAAGCCCTGGCCGACCAACAGGCTCGGTAGCCAGTTGATCAGGATGTACACCACCATCAGGGTGAAGAAATAGCTCAGCCACAACAGCCATGTGGCGCCCTGGCCGAACAGCTCGCGGCACAGGCCGGGTGTATCACCGGCCGGCTGTGTGGCGCGAAACTGGCGCGACTCCGGCAGGTAGAACGCCAGCAACGGCAGGATCAGCAGCGGCCCGGCGCCACCGACATGGAACACCCGCTGCCACTCGCCGCTGTAACCGGCAATGCCGATACCGGCCGCCAGTGCTGCTCCCAACGGTACGCCGCAGTACATCAGGCTGACGGCGCTGCCGCGCAGGCGCTCGCCGGCGGCCTCGCTGCACAGGGCGATCAGGTTGGGCAATGCGGCGCCCAACCCTACCCCGGTGAGCAGCCGCGCCAGCAACAGGCTGGGCAGGCTCCAGGCGTGGGCCGTGGCCAGGGAAAACAGGCCGAACAGTGCCACCGACGCGATCAGCACGCGTTTGCGCCCCACGCGGTCCGCCAGCCAGCCGCCGACCAGGGCGCCGGGCAGCAGGCCGAGGATACCGGCACTGAACACCCAGCCCATTTGCAGCTTGCCCAAGTTGAAGGCGCTGGCCATGCCAGGGGCGGCGATGCCGGCGGCTTGCAGGTCGAGGCCTTCGAGCAGGGCAACGAGAAAACACAGGCCAATGGTGATGGCCGCACGCGGCGGGTTGTTTGCAAGAGAAGTCATGAAGCCACCCTGTTGTTCTTGTAGTGGGTTGTTGCCAGGCGGGGGCACCGCGCCCCCGCCAGGTGCATCAGCGTTTGAGCAGGTCCAGCGCTACATCGACGATCATGTCTTCCTGACCGCCTACCATCCGCCGCTTGCCCAGCTCGACCAGGATATCCACCGCCTTGATGCCGTACCTGGCAGCGGCCACTTCGGCGTGGCGCAAGAAGCTCGAGTAGACCCCGGCATAGCCCAGGGCCAGGGTTTCCCGGTCCACCCGCACCGGCCGGTCCTGCAATGGGCGCACCAGGTCATCGGCGGCATCCATCAGCGCGTACAGGTCGGTACCGTGATTCCAGCCGAGCTTGTCGGCGGCGGCGATGAACACCTCCAGCGGTGCATTGCCAGCACCGGCCCCCATGCCGGCCAGGCTGGCGTCGATGCGGTCGCAGCCCTCTTCCACCGCGGCGATGGAGTTGGCCACGCCGAGGCTGAGGTTGTGGTGGGCATGGATACCGGTGTGGGTCGCAGGGTCGAGCACAGCCTTGACCGCGCGGAATCGCGCGCGGATGTCGTCCATGTTCATCGCCCCGCCCGAGTCCACCACGTAGATGCAGGTGGCGCCGTAGCTCTCCATCAGACGGGCCTGCCGGGCCAGGCCTTCAGGCGTCTGCATGTGGCTCATCATCAGGAAACCCACCGTGTCCATGCCCAGTTCACGGGCATACTCGATGTGCTGGCGCGAAACATCCGCCTCGGTGCAGTGGGTGGCCACGCGCACGATGCGCGCACCGGCGTCGTAGGCGTTTTTCAAGTCATGCAAGGTGCCAATCCCTGGCAGCAACAGCGTGGCGATCTTGGCGTGGTTGACCGCGTCGGCTGCTGCTTCGATCCATTCAAGGTCGGTGTGGGCACCGAAA
Source organism: Pseudomonas sp. CM25 (assembly GCF_013179705.1). Classification (NCBI taxonomy): domain Bacteria; kingdom Pseudomonadati; phylum Pseudomonadota; class Gammaproteobacteria; order Pseudomonadales; family Pseudomonadaceae; genus Pseudomonas; species Pseudomonas sp. CM25. Next base: position 24,145 of record NZ_JABMCW010000016.1, read on the forward strand.
CCGTAGTTGAAGCTGGAACCCTGCAGGCCATCGCCATGGGCCACTTCGATCGAGTCGACCTTGGCCAAATCCAGCGCGCGGGCAATGGCGCGCACGTCGTCCAGCGAATACTGGTGGCGAATGGCATGCATGCCATCGCGCAGGGTCACGTCACTGATATAGAGTTGCTTGCCGTTCATGCCAGGGCTCCCATTGCCAGGGCCATGCGCTCGGCAGTGGCCAGCGCGGCGGAAGTCATGATGTCGAGGTTGCCGGCATAGGCCGGCAGGTAATGGGCAGCGCCTTCGACTTCGAGGAACACCGATGTCTTCAAGCCGCTGAATTGGCCATGGCCTGGAATATTCAGGTTTTCCACCTGCTCGAACTGCACCTGCTGCTTGAGCCGGTAACCCGGCACGTAGGCCTGCACGGCGGCGGCCATTTCCTCGATGCTTGCCGCCACCTGTTGCGGGTCGGCGGCTTCACTGAGCACGTATACGGTGTCACGCATCATCAGCGGCGGCTCTGCAGGGTTCATGATGATGATCGCCTTGCCCTTGGCCGCGCCGCCGATCACCTCGATGGCCTTGCTGGTGGTTTCGGTGAACTCGTCAATGTTGGCGCGGGTGCCAGGCCCGGCGGACTTCGACGCGATCGAGGCGACGATTTCGGCGTAGTGCACCTTGGCCACACGCGACACCGCCGCAACCATCGGGATGGTGGCCTGGCCACCGCAGGTGACCATGTTGACGTTGCGCGCCTGCAGGTGCTGCTCCAGGTTGACCACCGGCACGCAGTACGGGCCAATAGCCGCCGGGGTCAGGTCGATGACCCGCAGGTCCGCCTTGTGCTGGCGCAGGAAAGCGTCGTTGTTGACGTGGGCACCCGCACTGGTGGCGTCGAAGACGAAGTCGATCTCGCCAAACAGCGGCAACCGGGTCAGGCCCTCGACGCCTTCATGGGTCGTCGCCACGCCCATCCGGGCAGCCCGCGCCAGGCCGTCGGAGGCGGGGTCGATGCCGACCATCGCGGCGATCTCGATATGTTGGGCGTTGCGCAGGATCTTGATCATCAGGTCGGTACCGATATTGCCGGAACCAATGATGGCGGCTTTGCGTTTGTGGCTCATGGGGTACTCCGTCATTCGCCGCTGAAGGTCACGCCGACACGGCCAAGGCCGTCGATTTCGGCTTCGAAATGGTCGCCTGGGGCCACCGTCACCATTGGCCCCAGGGCGCCGGTAAGGACAATGTCGCCAGCGCGCAGCGGCTCGCCCAGGCGGGCCATGGTGCGTGCCAGCCACACGGCGGCGTTGAGCGGGTGGCCAAGGCATTCTGCGCCGCTGCCACTGGAGGCCAGCTCGCCATTGCGCGTCATACGCATGGCCGCAGTGCGCAGGTCAAGGTCCAGCAGTTGACGCGCCGGGCCGCCAAGCACGAAGCAGCCGCTGGAAGCGTTGTCGGCGACGGTGTCGGCGAAGCGGATGTTCCATCCCTGGATGCGGCTGCCGACGATTTCCAACGCTGGCAGCACGTAGCCGGTAGCGGCGATCACATCGGCGAAGGTGGTTTCGGCGCTGGGCAGGTCATGCGCCAGTACCAAGGCAATCTCGGCCTCGATCTTTGGCTGCATCACGCTGGCATAAGGCACGCATTCGTTGTCGCCGTAGCACATGTCGGCGAACAGGCTGCCGAAGTCGGGCTGGTCGACACCCAGCTGGGCTTGCACCTTGGGGTTGGTCAGGCCGATCTTGCGGCCAACCAGCCGCCGGCCTTCGGCCAAGGCATGGGCCACATTCAGGCGCTGGATACGGTAGGCGGCTTCGGCGTTTTCCGGGCCGATGGCATCACGCAGCGGCGCGATGGCTTCACCCTGCTGCTGTGCGCGGCGCAGGTCGGCGGCCAGGCGTTCGAGGGTTGGCGTGTCGATGGTCATGGGTGTACCTCAAATCAATGCTGGAGGAAGTCCAGTACCAGGCGGTTGAAGGTGTCGGCGTGCTCCCACTGGGCCCAATGGCCACAGTTGTTGAACACGTGCAGGGCCGAGTCGGGAATGCCGGCCAGCAGGCGCAGGCCGGCGTCCATCGGCACGAAACGGTCGTTGCGGCCCCAGACGATCAGGCTGCGGGCGCGGATCTCATGCAGGCGCGGGCCGAAGTCGGGGAACTGGCGCGGGTTGGCGGCCAGGCTGGCGACGAAATTGTCCAGGTGGTCGCGGCGGCTGAGCATGTTGTCCAGGCGGGTCTGGAACAGCTCTTCGGTAAGGTCGCTGGGGTCGTAGACGAAGACATTCATCATCTTCTTCAGGTTTTCGATGGTCGGTTCGCGGTACAGGCCGTTGAGCAGCTTGATGCCCTCGGTGGGCATCGGCACGAACGGGCTGGCGCCGCCAGTACCGCCGCCCATCAACAACAGCTTGCCGACCCGCTCGGGGTGGTCGAGGGCAAAGGCCACGGCGCTGTGGCCACCCATCGAGTTACCAATGATGTGCACGCGCTCCAGGCCCAGCACATCCAGCAGGCCCTTGAGCGCGCTGGCGTTGAGGTTGGAGCGCGAACCGCTGCAGACGATCGGGTCGCTCTTGCTCCAGCCCGGGCAGTCCACCAGTAGCACACGGTAACCGGCGGCCAGCAGCGGTTCGAGGTTGCGGTTGAAGTTGGCCCAGCCGCTGGCACCTGGGCCAGAGCCGTGCAGCATGACCACGGTTTCGGCGCCTTGGCCCAGGTCGTTGTAGTGCAGTTGCAGGTCGAGCTCGCCTTCGCGGACACGGGCGAAGCGGCTGCTGCTGGCTTCGCTGAGGGGAATGCCGGTCATGGTGGTACCTCTGTTGATCAGGTCAGGAAATGGGCGCTGAGCGAAGCGAAACCGGCGATCCACTCCGGGATCGGCCGGTAGTAGCGGTCGCTGGCCTGGTAGGTGCCGTAGGCACCGAGTGCGGCAAACGCGGCCACCCAGGTTTTCACCTCGTGGGTCGATTTGCCGGCCAGTGCCGACAGTTCGGCGTTGGCCATGCCGTCAAGCTCGGCGTAACGGCGCTGTTGCAGCAGGTCAAGGAAGTGGTTGTCCCAACCCGGGTTCAGCGGGTGCAGGCTGTGCTGGTCCAGCACGAAGCCTTCGGCGGCGCTGATTACCCGCTGCTGGCGGGCCTGGCGTTCGCTGGCCGGCAGCTCGCGGCCACTGCCCAGCAGGCGCTCGGCCATGCGTGCATCGACCCGCGCCAGCTCCGGTACCGGTGGCTGGTGAGACAACCCGCCCGAACCGAGAAACAGCACGCGCTTGCCGGTACTGCGGGCAAAATGACCGATGGCTTCACCGAGCGCGCGGGCACGGGCGAAGCCTGGCAGCGGCACCGCCACACCATTGATGAACACCGGAATGACCGGCCTCGCGGCGAGGCTGCCGAGCAGCAGTTCCAGCGGCTGGGCGAAGCCATGGTCGACTTGCATGCGGTACGACACCGCAGCGTCCACCCCGGCTTCGAGGACGGCGTTGGCGCAGGCCTCGGCAACCTCGCGGGGCACATCCAGCGGGCCGGCGGCACTGTTGAAGTCGCCGATGGCAGTGGCGGCCATGCCGATGCAGAACGCCGGCATCACGTCATAGAAAAAACCGTTGTAGTGGTCTGGCGCAAACAGGAACACCAGCTCCGGGTCGAATGCTTCGATCCGTGCACGGGCAGCGGCAATCACCCCGTCCACCTCATCCAGCACCGCTTGTGCCGGGTCCACGTAGCCCACCAGCGGGGTATGCGACAGGCAATGCAGATACGCGCTCATCTCATGCCACCTTGCTTGCAAGCGGTGCCTGCACGGTGGCCTGAGGCCGGGCGTCGAGCGCCCGCAACAGGGCGTCGCTAACGTCGCCAATGGTCTGCGGGATGGCCACGCCAGCGACGAAACGGTCCGGGCGCAGCAAGGCGATGGACACCGGGTGGCGACCGAACCAGTCCTTGAGCCGACCACTGCAGTCACCCACGCGGACCACCCCGTCCGGCACTTCACGGCCAGCCTTGAGCTGCACCGGCGGCAGAACCTGTATGAAGCACGTGCCCAGTGCACGCCAGGCGGCCACCTGCTCGGCGCTCAGGCCCCATTGCGGGTCGTTGCCCCAGGCGATAAAGGCAAAGTTGCTGCCGATCACATCGTCCAGCAGGCAGGTCTCGCCCGCCTCGGTCAGCACCTTGGGCTGGATGAACATGCGCCCGACCGGCGATGTCTTGCTGCCCTGCTCTGCCACCAGCGCACCTTTGGCATACTGCGGCATGGGCTTGAAGCGCATTTCGAGGAAGTAGCGCTTGACCGCGGGCAGGTAGTTCAGCGCCCACGATACCCCATCGCGCAGCGTGCCCTGCCAGCGCTTCGGTGGCGCCAGCACGTGGCCGGCCAGCACCGACAGGTCGATCATCGCCTTGACATGGTCGCGGCGCTCCTGCTCGTAGGTATCGAGCAGCGCTTCGCCCGCCAGGCCCTTGGCGACCAGGGCGAGCTTCCAGCCCAGGTTGCTCGCGTCGCGCATGCCGCTGTTGTAACCCTGGCCCTGCCACACCGGCATGATGTGCGCCGCATCACCGGCCAGCAGCACCCGCCTGGCGCGAAACTGGCCAGCCAGGCGGGCGTTGTGGGTGTATACGCGCTTGCGGATCAGCTCGACGCGGTCCGGGTCAGGCAGCACCTTGGCCAGCAGCTTGCGCAGGTTTTCCGGCTTGCCCAGCTCGGCTTCCGTCTCGCCGGGCATCACCATGAACTCGAAACGCCGTACACCGTGGGGCAGCGCCGCCGATACATATGGGCGCACCGGATCGCAGCACAGGTACACATTTGGCGTGCCCAGGGGGTCGTTGGCGATGTCGATAACGATCCATTGGTTAGGGGCGGTCTTGCCCTCGAAGGAAATGTCCAGCGTGCGGCGGATCAGGCTGTTGCCGCCATCACAGGCCACCAGGTAACGGGCACGCACGCTTTCCTGGCGGCCTCCGGGGCCATTCATGCGCAGGCTCACGCCGTGCTCGTCCTGCTGGAACTCGACCACATCCCGCGAGAACAACGTGTGTACGTTGGCAAAGCGCGCCAGGCCCTGGTACAGCACGGCATCGACCTGCGGCTGGATGAACGCATTGCGCCGCGACCAGCCGAACTCGTCGGTCATCGGCTGGATGTCGGCAAAGCAGCGGCCCTTGGGCGTCAGGAAGCGCATCGCATGCCACGGGGTGGTGTGCGGCAGCACTTGCTCGACCAGGCCGATGGCCTGCACGGTACGCAGCGACTCGTCGTCGATGCCGATGGCCCGCGGGTAATCGATCAACTGGTCGAGCTTCTCGATCTGCAGCACTTGCACGCCGGCCTGGCCCAGGTAATTGGCAATCGCCAGCCCGACCGGGCCTGCGCCGATGACTACCACGTCAGCGGTGTAATCGGCCTGAATATGATCTGCTTGTAGCGTGTTCATTGTTGTAATCCTCGACACGGCCCGACGGCGTCCCCGGAAACCCCAGGCAAGCCGCTACCGTTCTCGCGCAGGCAGGCGCAAGGCAGTGAATGGGCGTTTTGGCTGGTTCGGGCTTAAGGCAGCGTCGCTACGCTTGGTGTGAATGAAGCGCGGGCAATGGATAAGGACGGCAGGCAGGCGTGGCACATGGTGTTTTCCCCTGTCAGGGCATTTGTAGTTGTTGGTGGCGAGTATAGGAACGGCGCCGTTTGCCCTACAATGAAAAACCGCCCGCTCGTGCACCTGGTGCACATCATTGTTTTTAAAGGCTTTTATGAATAAAGACCGCGATTCCGATTACAAGACAGTGCGCGGGTTGAGCCGCGGCCTGGCCTTGCTCAACGCGCTCAATCGCCTGGACGGCGGCGCTAGTCCCACCCGCCTGGCCGAGCTCACCGGCCTGCACCGCACCACCGTGCGACGTTTGCTGGAAACCCTGCAGGATGAAGGTTACGTGCGGCGCAGCGAGTCGGACGACAGCTTTCGCCTGGCCCTGAAAGTGCGCGAGTTGAGCGAAGGCTTTCGCGATGAACAGTGGATCAGCGCCAAGGCGGCGCCGCTGCTTGCCGAGTTGTTGCAAGAGGTGGTGTGGCCGACCGACATCAGCACCCTGGACGTCGATGCCATGGTCGTGCGCGAAACCACGCACCGCTTCAGTCGACTGTCCTTTCACCGGTCGATGGTCGGGCGCCGCCTGCCATTGCTGGAGACAGCCACCGGGCTGGCGTACCTGGCCTTTTGCGCAGACGCCGAGCGTGAGCAGATCATTGCCCTGCTGGCCAGTCGCGAAGGGCCTGAGTACCGGCTGGCGCGTGACCCGGTAGCGCTCGACAACCTGCTGCGCAAGGTGCGACACCGCGGCTATGCGGAGAACTTCATGGCCTGGAACCAGGAAGAGAAGATTGCTTCGATTGCGGTGCCATTACACACGGGCGATCGACTGCTGGGGTGCTTGAACCTGGTGTATGTGGCCAAGGCGATGAGTATCGAGCAGGCGGCTGCGAAATACCTGCCGGCCTTGCAGCGGTTTGCCGGGCGGATTGACCAGTTGTTAAGTACGCAGAACGATCCGCCCGCCACGCCGTCATAACCTGAGCCGGTGCCGACACGCAAAGAGGACGCGAAATGACCCAGCCCGACCCGTCATACGTCAAATGGCTCGAAGACCGCGCCATGCTCAAGGCTTCCCAGGAGCGCGCCAGCCTGTATTCGGGCCAGTCGCGCCTGTGGCAGCAGCCCTACGCCGAAGCCCAGCCGCGCCGTGCGACCGAGATCGCCTCGGTGTGGCTGACGGTTTACCCCGACGCCATCATCGCGCCCGAGGGCGGTTCGGTGCTCGGCGCCCTGGCTCACGAAGCATTGTGGAAGCGCCTGTCGGAGATTGGCATCCAGGGCCTGCACACCGGGCCGATCAAGCGCTCCGGCGGCATCCGTGGCCGCGAGCTCACCCCCAGCATCGACGGCAACTTCGACCGCATCAGCTTCGACATCGACCCACTGTATGGCAGCGAGCAGGAGCTGGTGCAGATGAGCCGCATGGCCGCCGCGCACAATGCCGTGACCATCGACGACCTGATCCCCTCGCACACCGGCAAGGGCGCCGACTTCCGCCTGGCCGAAATGGCCTACGGGCCTTATCCAGGGCTGTATCACATGGTCGAGATCCGCGAGGAAGACTGGCCACTGCTGCCCGAGGTGCCTACCGGCCGCGACTCGGTCAACCTGCTTCCGGCGCAGTGCGACGAGCTTAAAGCTCGCCATTACATCGTCGGCCAGTTGCAACGGGTGATCTTCTTCGAGCCTGGCGTCAAGGAAACCGACTGGAGCGCCACACCGCCAATCGTGGGCGTCGATGGCAAGACCCGGCGCTGGGTGTACCTGCATTACTTCAAGGACGGCCAGCCGTCGCTGAACTGGCTGGACCCGACCTTCGCCGCTCAGCAGATGATCATCGGCGACGCCCTGCACGCCCTGGACTGCCTGGGCGCCCGCGGCCTGCGCCTGGATGCCAACGGTTTTCTCGGCGTGGAAACACGTGCCAGCGGCACTGCCTGGTCGGAAAGCCACCCGCTGTCGATCGTCGGCAACCAGCTGATCGGCGGCATGATCCGCAAGGCCGGCGGCTTCAGCTTTCAGGAACTGAACCTGACCCTGGACGACATCGCGCAGATGTCGAAGGGCGGTGCTGACCTGTCCTACGACTTCATCACCCGCCCGGCCTACCAGCATGCGCTGTTGACCGGTGACACCGAGTTCCTGCGCCTGATGCTGAAGGAAATGCACGCGTTCGGCATCGACCCGGCCTCGCTGATCCATGCCCTGCAGAACCACGACGAACTGACCGTGGAACTGGTGCATTTCTGGACCCTGCATGCCCACGACATGTACCTGTACAAAGGCCAGACCTTGCCCGGCGCCATTCTGCGCGAACACATTCGCGAAGAGATCTACGAGCGGCTGTCGGGCGAGCATGCCCCGTACAACCTGCGCTTCGTCACCAATGGCATTGCCTGCACCACCGCCAGCCTGATTGCCGCAGCGCTGGGTATCCGCGACCTGGCACAGATAGATGCGGCCGACATCGAGCTGATCCAGAAAGTGCACCTGCTGCTGGTCATGTACAACGCCATGCAGCCAGGCGTGGTGGCGCTGTCCGGCTGGGACCTGGTCGGTGCCCTGCCCTTGCCTGCCGAAGCGGTTGCCGAGCGTATGACCGATGGCGATACCCGCTGGATTCACCGCGGCGCCTATGACCTGGCCGGGCTTGACCCGCAGGCGCAAATGTCGGTGCGCGGCATGCCTCGCGCACGGGCGCTGTACGGCAGCCTCGACAGCCAGCTGGAACAGGGCGACTCGTTTGCCTGCAAGGTGAAGAAGCTGCTGGCCGTGCGCCAGGCCTATGGCATTGCCACCAGCCGCCAGGTGCTGGTACCCGAGGTCAGCAGCCCGGGGTTACTGGTGATGGTGCACGAGCTGCCGGCCGGACGCGGGATCCAGATCAGTGCGCTGAACTTTAGCCAGGACGTGATTGCCGAGGAGCTTCTGTTGACCGGTTTCACGCCGGGGACGGTGGTTGACATGATCAATGAAACAGTCGAGGGAGACTTGACCGAGGACGGGCGATTGATGGTCAGCCTGGACCCGTATGAGGCGCTATGCTTGCGCATCGTCAACAGCAGCGGTCATGTCTGATCGAAATGAAAACGCCTTTCCTGTCAATCAAATCGTAATATCGCAAAGCCATATTGGGCGCCCCTGAACGACAACCCATGGTCGCCCAATGCATTTCACGCCCAACCGCCTGGCCCTGTGCGTCGCCCTGGCCTGCGCCGCCTTCGCCCCTGTTGCCTTGGCCAAGGCCTACCAGATCGACAGCGCCACCACCGATACGCTGGAGCTGAAGAAGGCCGACACCTTGCAGGTAACCGCCAACGGCAGCATCGTTGCCGGCAATGACGACGGCGTGGTCCTGCCCAAGCACACCAGCGGTGCCACGCTGACCCTCGACAACGCCGGCATCATCCGCTCTACCGATGGCCGCGGTATCGACACCAAGGACCACGGCGAAGATCTCAGCCATTACCAGATCACCAACCGGACCGGGGCGCTGATCCAGGGCACCAACGATGGCCTGCGCTTCCAGACCAACCCCACCGCCGGTGGCAGCCTGAGCGTTATCAACGCCGGCACTATCGCGTCCACCGTCGAGGGCCAGGCCATCGACCTGGAAACCTTGAACAACCCGGCCTTCACGACCACCCTGGTGAATGAAACCACGGGGATGATTCATGCCGTGGGCAACGATGCGATCAAGACCGGCTCCAATGCCACAGTGACCAACTATGGGCTGATCTACACCGACACCGCGCCGCAGGACAAGAACGGCCAGGACCAGAAATGGGACGGCATCAAGATCGGCAACTCCACCGGTGTGACTGTCTACAACCACGGCACCATCAGCGCCGACCGCCATGGCGTCGACCTGAAGACCGATGCCACCCTCTACAACTACGAAGGCGCCAGCGTTACCGGGCGCAACGGCTCGGGCTTCGGTTCGGACGGCAGCGGCACGGTGTACAACTGGGGCACCATCACCGGCGCCATCGCCGATGGCAAGATCAATGGTGACGGTGACGGCGTCGATATCGACAACATCGGCCATGTGTACAACGCCGGCACCATTCAGGGTCTGGGGGCGAAGGGCGTCGACAGTGGTGGCCGGCCGAACGGCAGCGAAGGCATTGCCATGGGTGGAGGCAGCATCGTCAACACGGCGACCGGGGTGATTCGCAGTGTCGACAACGGCATCCTCGTCGATGACGGCGCCGAGGGTGCCGGGGTGGCCGCCACCACCCTCGCTAACGCCGGGCGCATCGAAGGCGAAAGCGGTTTTGGTATCAAGCTGATCGGCGAGTACGACGACAGCGTGACCAACAGCGGCACCATTAGCGGCGGCAACGGCCTGGCGTTGAGCCTGGGTGCCGGCAACGACAGCCTGACGGTGCTGACCGGCGGCGTATTCCACGGCCTGGTCGATGGCGGCGAGGGTATCGATGAGCTGACCCTGAACGGCACTGGCAGCTTCGGCAACAGCGCCAACTTCGAGACCCTCAGGGTCAGCGGTGGCAGCTGGACCCTGAGCAGCGTCGACGACTTCAGCCAGGGCGGCGTGGTGACCTCCGGCGCCACCTTGGTCAACCAGGGCAGCATCCTCGGCGAGTTGCTGATCGAGCAAGGCGCCACCTATGCCGGTGGTGGCTCGGTCGGTGGGCTGCAAGTGGACGGCACCCTGTTGACCAACACCGGCATGGGTGTCGCCGCGGTCGCGGGTGACCTGAGCTTCGGCCAGGGGTCGAGCCTGGTGTACGGCGTCAACGCCGATGGCAGCAGCGCGCCAATCAGCGTCAGTGGCACGGCCAACCTCGATGGGGCGACCCTGCGCGTGCAGCCAAGCGCCGGTGAATACCCGTGGCACAGCCACTACACCGTACTGACTGCCGGTGCGGTGAACGGCACCTTTGCCCAGGTCAGCAGCGACTATGCCTTCCTCACCCCGACCCTGAGCTACAGCAGCACTGCAGTGGGCCTGGACTACAGCCGCAACGACGTGGCTTTCGAGCACTACGCACAGTCTGGCAACGCTGCTGGCGCCGCGCGCAGCCTGGCCAGCCTCGGACAGAACAGCAACCTGTACAACGCCGTGCTCGGCACCACCACGGCCGGGGCTGGCAATGCCATCGAGCAGCTTTCGGCCAGCAACACCGCCAACCTGGCGGCAGCCACCCTGGCCAGCACGGCGCAGGTCGGCAGCAGCATGTTGGGGGCCGTGCGCGCGATGGGCAGCAGTAGCAGCCTGCTGGTGGGCCTGAGCGACGGCGACCGCCCTGCCCTGGCTGCCACCGGCGTGCCGCGCGAGGCACGTAATCTGAACGATCCGACCGCCCAGGGGCGGGTGTGGGGGCAGGCACTGGGCAGCTACGGCAAGGTCGATGGCAGCCATGGTGCCAGTGCGCTGGTACAACGCACCGGCGGCGCTGTGCTGGGGATCGACTGGGCGCTGGCTGGCGACTGGCGCCTGGGCCTGCTAGGTGGTTATTCGCGTACCCGCCTGGACAGCACCGGCCTGGATGGCACCGTGCGCAGCTGGCACGCCGGCGTCTACGCCCAGCGCCAAAGCGGCCCGCTGGCGCTGCGCCTGGGCGCCGCGTACAGCAGCCACGACGGTGACAGCAAGCGCGACGTGGCGTTCGTCGGCTTCAACGAGCGCCTCAAGGGTGACTACGATGCCGACAGCCAGCAAGCCTTCGTCGAACTGGGCTATGCCATGGGCAGCGGCCGCCTGGGTGCCGAGCCGTTCGCCAACCTTGGCTACCAGCGCTACCACCGCGACAGCTATCGCGAGCAAGGCGGTGACGCGGCGCTGGCAGTGGACGCCGATACCCAGGACAACCTCAGCAGCACCTTCGGCGTGCGCCTGGCGCACCTGGCGCACCTGGCGCAGCTGGACAACGGCATGAGCGTGACGCCCCGGGCGACCCTGGGCTGGCGTCACACCTACGGCAGCATCGATACCCGTACGCGGCAGGCGTTCATCGCCGGGGGCGATGCGTTCAGTGTCGAAGGCAGCGCCATTGATCGGGACAGCTTGCTGGTCGAGGCAGGGCTGGACCTGGGGCTGAGTGCGCGGCAGAGCATTGGCCTGGGGTACAGCGGTGAACTGGGCAGCAACAGCCGCAACCATGCGGTGGTTGGGCAGTGGCAGGTGAAGTTCTAGTACTCGCTGCCTGGGCTGGCCTCTTCGCGGCTAAAGCCGCTCCTAAATCGGACTGCCCAGGTTTCAAGTCCTGTGAGAAATACCTGTGGGAGCGGATTTACCCGCGAAGATGCCCGTACAGGCAACTTGCATTTACAGCTCCACGGGCATAGCTTCCTGATGTTTTCCATATCCGTGCCCAGGAGCAACTCCATGTACACCGGCATCGTCCAGGCCGTCCGCCCGCTGCTTGATGTGACCCGCTAC